>NZ_JADBGG010000004.1 GCF_014873765.1 Desulfomicrobium macestii
CCGACGAGCTCTGGATGGGCCCATTCTCGGTCGCCATATGCTTGAGCATACCCGTTATGCTGTGGAAGAATTTGCAGAACTTGACGCACACAACTAAAAACAGTTTCTAGTTTTTCCTGGTCTGAAAAGAGTCGGGTAGCTCGGTCGAGCGGGGCTTTGGATACGAGGATGTTAGGGACAGGCTGCCCAGAAGATGGGATGCTTGGCAGGCCGGAGTGAGGGCCACAACTCGAGGTGATGTATCTACTTTGGTTTGAAGTATTGTTGACAGTGCTTTTTATAGCGCCTAAAAAAGTACTTATCAAAGCATTAAAGGAGTTCGGAATGTCCGTGATTACAGCAAATGAAATCAAACGCAGGGGCGTGGCGTGTATCGCTGAAAGTTTGGTTCATGCTCCGGAGGTGGCCATCTCCGTGCGTGGCAAGAACGCGTATGTCGTCATGAGCGTGGAACAGTATAACCACCTGCGCGAGTGCGAACTCGAAGCGGCCCTGCTCGAAACGCGGCGGGACAAGGCCCAAGGCGCGATAGCTCATCGATCCGTCGCCGAGCACATCGAAAGCCTGGGCCATGAATAAATTTGCGATCATCTTTACTGAGAGCTACTCCCGGAGAGCGAGAAAATTCTTCAAGGCGCATCCGGAACTCCTCGGCCAATACGAAAAATGCCTGTTCCTCATGGAGGCAAATCCTTTCCACCCATCCCTTCGCATTCATCCACTGCAAGGCCGGCTGGCCGGACTTCATTCCATTTCCATCACCATGAGCTACAGGCTGACCATCGAATTTCTGATTGAAGACAAGGAGATCATCCCGGTCAATATTGGGACCCACGATCAGGTTTATGGTTGATCACGGCGGTTTTGTCGATGCTGCCCAGTCTCACGGATACTCCTAGAGCCAGTAGCCACGGGCTGGTTCCTCCTGAGGCCGGTCTCACTGTCGTTTGAGGGAACACGGGGGCGCCCATCAAAAGGACCCAGGTCAAGAGAAAGTATTTCCGATTGTCTGACCCTCGATTTTCCTCGTGTATCATTTCTCCCAGAGGCCCGATATCGGTACGGCATAAAGCTGGTTTCCAAAGGGAACAACTGCCTCGCCGTCGTACATCACAACCCCGGCCACAAACCGGTTTTCCACGGCCTGCTGGAGTTTTCGCAGACCCTTGAAATCATCGCCGGTCACGGTCGATGACGCCTTCATCTCTACCCCGGCGATCCTCCCCCCGCATTCCAGCACCAGATCCACTTCCATCTTGTCCTTGTCCCGGAAATGCCTGAACGAGACCGCATCATCCAGCCAGTCTGCCTGGTGTTTGAGTTCCAGACAGATGAATGTTGCGAGTATCCGGCCAATCACGACGCGGTCTTTCCAGAGAGCGTCGGCACCCAGGCCGAGTAGCGCGCAGGCCAGGCCTTTGCAGCAATGCGGGTAGGAACTGCGGGGATTTTCTTCCGGCGAGTTCCGCCTGGGCCAGGGGGTGGGGTTTGAAACTGCAAGTTTTTGTTCGTCCAATTGTAAGTTGATGCTCGTCCAATTGTAAGTTTTATAGTGCGAATTCAATTTAAAATTGAATGAATTCAAATAAATAGATTTTTGTGCTTCGATTCGTTCGCGAAACACAAAACGGCTTCACCTGCTTCCTTTCCAGCGCAAAATTCCTGGGTTCGGGATGCCGCCCGTCAGGTTTGTTCATCTTCTTCCATCCCTTGAAATACCCCACGCCCTTCAGCACGGACCGCGCATGAGCCGTTTAAAGCAGCAGGCCCAGCACGAGGGGCAGCGTCAGCAGGGCGAGGAGGGTCTGGATGGTGATGATGGCGGCCATGCGGTCGTGGTCGCCGCCGAGGACCCGGGCCAGGATGTAGGAGGATACAGAGACCGGGACGGCCGCGAAGACCAGACAGACGCCCATGGGCGTTCCTGAAAGACCCAGGGTTCGTCCGATGCCGAAGGCAAGCAGCGGCAGCAGCAGAAGCTTGAAGACCGAGCCGACGCCGATGTCCTTCCAGCCTTGAAGGGCCGCCGTGAACGACATCCCTGCGCCTACGGCCAAAAGTCCCAGGGGCAACGAGGCGCTGCCCAGGAGGTGCAAGCCTTCCAGCACCGGGGCGGGCAGGCCGATGTTCAAGAATTGCAGGGTGAAACCGGCGATGCAGGACAGAATGAGCGGATTGCGGCCGAGTTGCACCAGCGTCTCCCGTAATCCGCGAATGCTGGTGTCGCGTCCATGTCTGGACAGAACCAGCACGCAAAGCACATTGACCAGCGGGATGATGGTCATGAGCGCAACCGCGGAAAGGGTCAGGCCCTCGTCGCCGAAGAGACCTCCGGCGGCAGAGAGGCCAAGATACGTGTTGGGCCGGATGGCGCCCTGAAAGATGGAGGTGAAGGCCGGTCCGTCTTTTTGCACCAACGGTCGCATGAACATGAGCAGCCCGGCGATCACGGTTATGGACAGCGCCAGCGTGACGGACATGAACAGCACCGGCTGATCTGCGATATGCAGAGTGGCCAGCTTGCCCACGAGCAGGGCCGGGAAAAGCACGTAGTAGGTCAGTCGCTCGACTTGAGGCCAGAAGGCCGCACTTGGAAATTCCGCCTTGCGGAGCACGAAGCCCGTTAGAATAAGTAAGAAAATCGGCAGGATGGTCTGAAGAACGTTCACCTGGCACCTCCGCAGGGCGTACCGTAGATGCACCAACGGCGGCTGTAAAGAAGGATTGCATAGGACCGAAACGTCCTGTCTTTTCATTTTTTTTTGGCGTCGCTCCGCCTTTCAGATTTTTTTTCTGGCCAGAAGCATCACGTGCATCTATGCTTTTGAAGCCTTTTCATCGATACATTCATCCGGGTACGCTTGATGATGGCCTATCCGGGCGCAGAGTCCGCTTCAGGTGTGCAGAATTCGTGGGTGTCGCCATTTTGTGCAGGGCTCTTGTGCAATTTGTTGCGTGCATTAATCGTATAAAAATAGTCCGATTTAAATGTTTTGAGCTATTTTCATGAAATCATGGGGCTTATGAGTTCAAGCATGGCAGTTGCTTATGTTTTGCCGAGATTATTATGCCGGAGGTTCATGATGAGGATGTCCCTGACCCGCCTGGCCGTTTGGGGCCTTGCCGCGGTGCTGGTCTTTGCGGGCAAGGCCGCGTTCGCGGACGAGTGGCCGGAGCAGAGCGTTCTGCACGGTTATCTGGAGGAGGGCGCGCGGGCCAATCCGGGTCTGCAGGCCGCCTTCGCTCGCTTCGAGGCCGCCCTGGACAAGGTGCCCCAGGCCCGGGCCTGGCCCGATCCGAGGCTGTCTTTCGGCGTCTTCACCGTGCCCGTCGAGACGCGCACCGGGCCCCAGCGCATGCGTTTCGGCGTGGCGCAGATGCTGCCGTGGTTCGGCAAGCGCGACCTCAAGGCCACCATGGCCGAGCGCGAGGCCGCGGCCCTGCTGGCCCAGGCCCAGAGCGCCAAGCTGACACTTTTCCGCGAGATCGGGGCCGCCTATTTCGAGTACGCCTATCTGGGCAAGGCGCTTGATTCCGCGCGGGAAGAGCTTGAAATATTGAAATATTTCGAAGCACTGGTGGAGACCCGGTACGCCGTGTCCAGCGCCTCCTACGCGGATTTCACCCGCGTCCAGGTGGAGCGGGCCAAGGTCGAGGAGCGCGTCGCTTCCCTGAACGATTACCGGTTTCCCCTGTCCGAGCGCCTGCGCACCCTGCTGGGCAGGCCCGCCGGGGAGATACTGCCCATGCCCGGCAGCGTCCCGCTCATGGACACGAATTGGGATGACGGCCGGATCACCTCGGCCATCACGGAACACAACCTGGCGCTGGCCGCCCTCGACGCCAAGGCCGAAGCAGCCGATGCGGCCGCGGATCTCGCACGCAGGGAGTTCTTTCCGGACCTGACCGTGGGGCTGGAGTCCATCTACACCGACGCCCCGCGCATGGCCGGGGTGGTCAACGAGGGCAAGGACCCAGTGGCCATCACCTTCGGCATCAACCTGCCCTTCGACCAGGAGGCGCGGGAGGCGGCGGTGCGGCAGGCCAAAAATTCCGCCCGGGCGACGCGCCTGGAGCGGGCGGACAAGGTCGCGGGCCTTGAGGCCCAGGCCAGCAGGCTGCTCTTCGGCGTCCGCGACGGGTCCAGGCGCCTTGAGCTTCTGTCCGGAACCATCGTGCCCAAGGCTCGGCAGAACCTTGATGCCTCCATGGACGCGTACCAGGCGGGCAAGGCCTCCATGCTGGACCTGCTGACCGCCGAGAAGACGCTCATCGAACTTGAACTGCAGTACCACCGGGTGCTGACGGACCAGGCCGTGCGCCTGGCCGATCTCGACGTCCTGGCCGGGGAGGAGATTCCCCGCACATTTTCGAGGACCCCGGCTTTGGCCGGGGAAGAACAGGCCCGCGACCTGCGGGTCTCCCTGACCAAACCCGAAGCCTCCAAGTGAGGCAAGGAGAACCATCATGAAAAAGCTCATTCTGCTCTGCGCGGCCGCCACCGTCTTCGCCTTCCTGTCCCTGTCCCCGGCCTGGGCCGCGCCCCAGACCGAATGCCCTGTCATGGGCGGCGCCATCAACAAGGAACTCTATGTGGATTACAAGGGCGAGAGGGTGTATTTCTGCTGCGCGGGATGCCCCGAGACCTTCAGGAAAAATCCCGAGAAGTACATGAAGAAGCTCAAGGCCGAAGGCGTCGAGCTGGAAAAGGTCCCGGCCGAAGCCGCTCCGGCGGAAAAGAAACAGTAAACCTTCTTCGAGGGATGCATGAACGCGACACTCAGGAAATACGCGGTGTGGGCCACGGCCGGATGTCTTCTCGTGGTCCTCGGCCTTGGCGGGGGGTACCTCCTGTGGGCGCCTCCAGGGTCCGGGCATGACGGACACGACCATGCCGGACAGGAGACCGCCGAAGGCGCGCCCGCCGCGTCCCTGTGGACCTGCTCCATGCATCCCCAGATCAAGCTGCCCGAACCCGGGCAGTGCCCCATTTGCTTCATGGACCTCATTCCCCTGGCCATACCGGACGGCGAGGACCGGCGGACGAGCCTGCGCCAGCTGAGCCTTTCCCCGGACGCGGCCCGGCTGGCGGGCATCCGGGTGGAAGCGGCGCGCCTGGCCGAGGTCTCCGTGCAGACCCATCTCTTCGGCAAGGTGGCCTACGACGAATCGCGCGTGGGCGTCATCACGGCCTGGGTCGGCGGTCGCATCGACAGGCTGCACGTGGACACGACCGGTGCCGTGGTCCGGGCCGGGCAGGCCATGGCCCTCGTCTACAGCCCCGAGCTGGTGGCGGCCCAGGCCGAACTCATCCAGGCCGTGCGGGCCCGCGAGCGCATGTCGGGCGGCAGCCGTCTGGTCGCGGACTCCGCCCTGCGCATGGAGAACGCCGCCCGCGAGAAGCTGCGTCTGCTGGGCATGGGCAAGGCGCAGATCGAAGGCATGGTCAAGCGCGGAACCCCGGCGGACCATGTCACCCTGACCGCGCCGCAGTCGGGCATCGTCATCGAGAAGAAGGTCGTGGAAGGCATGTACGTGCAGACGGGCATGCCCATCTATGCCGTGGCGGACCTCTCGCGGGTCTGGGTGGTGCTTGAGGCCTACGAATCGGACCTGGTCTGGATGGCCCCCGGCAAAGACGTGGCCTTCAGGGTCGAGGCCCTGCCGGGGCAGGAGTTCACGGGCAAGGTCGTGTATGTGGGCACGTCCGTGAACCCGGCCACGCGCACCGTGGAGGTGCGGGTGGAGGTGCCCAACCCCGGGCTGGCGCTGAAGCCCGGCATGTTCGTCAGCGCGATGCAGCAGGACGGGGCCGCGCAGCGGCCGCGCGAGCTGGTCATCCCGGCCTCGGCCCCGCTCATCACCGGGAAGCGCGCCGTGGTGTACGTGGCCGACCCGGATCGGCCCGGCGTGTACGAGGGCCGGGAGGTGGTGCTCGGGCCCCGGACCGACCAGGGCTACGTGGTCCGCGGCGGCATCGCCGAGGGCGAGCTGGTGGTGGTGCAGGGCAATTTCCGCATCGACGCGGCCCTGCAGATCGTGGCCCGGCCGAGCATGATGAACCCGGCCGAGGCCCCGGCCGCGAGCGGGGTGCGCTTCGCCGACGTGCCGCAGCCCTTCAGCGTCCGCCTGGCGGCCCTGGCCCAGCGCCTCGGGGCCGTGGAGGAATCCGTGGCCGCGGGCGGCCTGGACGCTGTGCGCGGCGCGTACCATGATTTCGGCAAGGCCCTGAACGGCGTGGACGCCGACGCCCTGGACGGCGAGGCGGCCCTGGAATGGAAGGAGCTGTCCATGCTCCTGGGGAACGACGCCCTGCTGGGTTACGAGTCCCCGACCCCGCGCCGCGCCGCCCAGGTGCTGGACGACATGCGCGGGCATTTCGCCCGGGTCCGGGCCGCGTTCCCCCTGCAGGAGCTCACGGCCAAGATCGAGGCCCCCGCCGGGTTGCGCAGCGCCCTCGACGCCCTGTACGCCGCCTATATTCCGGTACAGGAAGCCCTGGCCGGCGATGACGCGAACACGGCCCACGCGGCTCTCGTCCTTTTCAGGCAGGCCCTCGGGCAGGCCAACGAGAGCGCTCGCGCCGAGGGCGGTGAAGCATGGTCCGGGCATTCGGCGGCCATCGCTTCGGGCCTCGACGAGATGGAGCAGGCCGCCGAAATGGACGGCCTGCGCGCCGGGTTCTACCCCCTGTCCGTGGCCATGTCCCGCATGGTGGAAACCTACGGCGCAGGGCAAGGGCCGGTCTACGAACTCTACTGCCCCATGGCCTTCGGCAACCAGGGCGCGACATGGCTGCAGGGTGATCCGAAGGTCAACAACCCCTATTTCGGGGCCGCAATGCTGCGTTGCGGCGAGGTCAAACGCCAGCTGAGGGGCGAGTAGGCATGAGCGAGCACACGTCCCTCATGGACCGCATCATCCGCTTCTGTCTGGATCAGAAGCTCGTCGTCGTTCTTCTGGTCTGCATGGCGCTGGGCTGGGGCTTCATCGTCGCCCCATTTGCCTGGCACGCGCCCGGCATCGAGCGCGACCCCGTGCCCGTGGACGCCATCCCGGACATCGGCGAGAACCAGCAGATCGTCTTCACCGCCTGGCCTGGCCGCTCCCCCCTGGACGTGCAGGACCAGGTCACCTATCCGCTGACCGTGTCCCTGCTGGGCATGCCCGGCGTGAAGACCGTGCGTTCCTACTCCATGCTCGGCTTCTCGACTATCTACGTCATCTTCGACGAGGAAGTGGAGTTCTACTGGTCGCGCACGCGCCTGCTGGAGAAAATCAATTCCCTGCCCCCGTCCACATTGCCGTCCGATGTGCGCCCGACCCTGGGCCCCGACGCCACGGCCCTGGGCCAGGTCTTCTGGTACACCCTGGAGGGCCGCGACCCAGACGGCCGGCCCACGGGAGGCTGGGATCCCGACGAGATCCGCTCCGTGCAGGACTGGTACGTGCGCTACGCCCTGACCTCGGCCGAGGGGGTGAGCGAGGTGGCCGGCGTGGGTGGCTTCGTGCGCGAGTACCAGATCGAGGTCGATCCCGACGCCATGCGCGCGGCCGGCGTCAGCCTGCCGGAGATTGTCGGCGCCCTGAAGATGGCCAATATGGAGGTGGGCGCCGGGACCATGGAGATCAACCGCGTGGAGTACGTCATCCGCGGCGTCGGTTTCATCAAGAATCTCGAACAGGTGCGCACTTCGGTCATCAAGATGCGCGACTCCATCCCCATCACCGTGGACGACGTGGCCCACGTCAGCTTCGGCCCGGCGAACCGCCGCGGCCTGCTGGACAAGGGCGGGGTGGAGGTGGTCGGCGGCGTGGTCACCGTGCGCTACGGCGAAAACCCCCTGGCGGCCATCGACGCGGTCAAGGCCGAGATCGCCCGCATCGCTCCCGGTTTGCCGGAGAAGGTCCTGCCCGACGGCACGCGCTCCAAGCTGACCATCGTGCCCTTCTACGACCGCTCGGGCCTCATCCACGAGACCCTCGATACGCTCGGTTCGGCCCTCCAGCAGCAGATCCTGATCACCATCATCGTGGTTCTGGTGCTGGTCATGCACCTGCGCAGCTCCTTTCTCATCTCGGCGCTTCTGCCCATGGCCGTGATGATGTGCTTCATCGCCATGAAGCAGTTCAGGGTGGACGCCAACATCGTGGCCCTGTCGGGCATCGCCATCGCCATCGGGACCATGGTCGACATGGGCATCATCATCTGCGAGAGCATCCTGCAGAAGATGGACTCTTCGCCCGAGGACACGCCCATGAGCAGGGTGGTCTTCGAGGGCGCCTCCGAAGTCGGCAGCGCCGTGCTTACGGCCGTGAGCACGACCATCGTCGGCTTTCTGCCCGTCTTCTTCATGACCGGGGCCGAGGGCAAGCTGTTCGGCCCCCTGGCCTACACCAAGACTTTTGCCCTCATCGCCTCCATCATCGTGGCCCTGACCATCCTTCCGGCAGCGGCCGCGCTCATTTTCCGCCGCCGGCAGATGCGTCCGTCCCTGTGGTTCGTGGCCGCCCTGGTGGTCGCTGGTCTTGTGGTCGCGGTCTGGAAGTCCGTCTGGATCGGTTCGGGCCTCGTCGTGGTCGGCCTCTACCGCCTGGTGTACGATCGGCTGCCCGAGCGTTGGCAAACCTGGCTGCGCTGGGGCGCAAGCCTGGGCCTGGCCCTGGCCGTGACCGTGTTCCTGGCCCTGGACTGGCTGCCGCTGGGGCTGGAGAAGGGGCGGATGGTCAACACCTTTTTCGTGATTGGCCTCATCGGCCTGCTGATGGGTTTTTTCCAGGTCTTCCGCCTTGCATACGGGCCGCTGCTGAGAATTTTTCTCCGGCATAAAGCCCTTTTTCTCGTCATTCCGGGTGTTCTGACCCTGTTTGGAGGCGTGGTCTGGCTCGGGGCCGCCCCCTTCCTGTCCGTCCTGCCCGAGGGGCTGCGCACCACGCGGCCAATGGTGGCTTTCGTCCACGCCTTCCCGGGTCTGGGCAAGGAGTTCATGCCGCCGCTGGACGAGGGCTCCTTCCTCTACATGCCGACCACCATGCCCCACGCCTCACTGGGCGAGGTCAAGGACCTCCTGGCCCTGCAGGACATGTCCATCCAGGCCATCCCGGAAGTGGAGAGCGCCGTGGGCAAGCTCGGGCGCGCGGACTCGCCCCTGGACCCGGCGCCCGTGTCCATGGTCGAGACCGTCATCAACTATAAGAACGAGTACCTGCTGGGCGCCGATGGCAGACGCCTGCGCTTCGTCTGGCGCGAGGACGCCAAGGACTATTTCCGCGACGCGGGCGGCACCCCGGTCCCTGCGGCCGACGGCATGCCTTATCTGGTGCGCGGCTGGTTCGAGCGCGACGAACAGGGCCGCCTCATTCCCGACGCGGGCGGCCAGCCCTTCCGGCTCTGGCGGCCCGCGCTGGACCCGGACCTGAACCGGGGGCGCGAGGCCTGGGGCGGGATACAATCCCCCGACGACATCTGGGACGAGATCGTCAAAGCCGCCGAAGTGCCCGGCATGACCTCGGCCCCGAAGCTGCAGCCCATCGCCGCGCGCATCGTCATGCTGCAGTCGGGCATGCGCGCGCCCATGGGGGTCAAGGTCAAGGGGCCGGACCTGGCGACCATCGAGTCCGTGGCCATGGAGGTGGAACGGTTGCTCAAGGAAGTGCCCATGGTGCAGCCGGCCGCGGTGGTGGCGGACCGCATCGTGGGCAAGCCGTATCTGGAGATCGTGCCGGACCGCGAGGCCATTTCGCGCTACGGCATCATGCTCGCGACGGTGCAGGAGATCATCCAGGCCTCCGTGGGCGGCATGGTGGCGACCACGACCATCGAAGGCCGCGAGGTGTATCCGATCCGGGTGCGCTACATGCGCGACCTGCGCGATTCCGTCGAAAGCCTGGAGCGCATCTCCGTCCCGGCCGCAGGCGGCAGGCAGATCCCGCTCGGGCAGCTGGCCGAGATCCGCTACGTGCGCGGCCCCCAGGCCATCAAGAGTGAAGACACGTTCCTGCTGGGCTACGTGCTCTTCGACAAGAAGCCGGGGTATGCGGAAGTGGACGTGGTGGAGTCGGCCAAGGCGTACCTCGATCAGCAGCGCGCGGACGGCAACCTGGTCATCCCGGCGGGGGTGACCCTGGAATTCGCGGGAAGTTACGAGAACCAGGTCCGGGCCCAGAAGAAGCTCATGGTCGTCCTGCCCGTGGCTCTGTTGCTGATCGTCATCATCCTCTATCTGCAGTTCGGGTCCATCGCGACCACGCTCATGGTCTTCTCGGGCATCTTCACGGCCTGGTCGGGAGGGTTCACCATGATCTGGCTGTACGGACAGGACTGGTTCCTGAATTTTCACCTGGCCGGGGTGGACATGCGCGAGCTTTTCCAGGTCCAGCCCGTCAACTTGAGCGTGGCCATCTGGGTCGGCTTCCTGGCCCTCTTCGGCATCGCCTCGGACGACGGCGTGCTCATGGCCACCTTCCTGGACGAGAGCAAGGCGCGATCGAAGCCGGACTCCATCGCCTCCATCAGGGAGATGGTCCTGGAAGGGGCGAAGCGGCGCATCCGGCCGGCGGTCATGACCTCGGCCACGACCATCCTGGCCCTGGTGCCCATCCTGACCTCCTCGGGCCGTGGCTCGGACATCATGATCCCCATGGCCATCCCGTCCTTTGGCGGCATGGTCTTCGCGACGATCACGGTTTTCGTAGTGCCGGTGCTGTATTGCTGGGTGGAGGAGTGGAAGCTGCGGTGGAAGAGGGGTTGAAAACGCCCCTGATGCACAAAAAAAAGCCCCGTGCTTTCGCGCGGGGCCTAGGGGGTGTTTCCCGGAACCTCCGGGGGGCGGGAGCGTGTCCCGATTTTGTGCTGAAGTGGCGTCCCCAAGGGGATTTGAACCCCTGTTATCGGCGTGAAAGGCCGGTGTCCTGGACCTAGCTAGACGATGGGGACGCATGGTGGCTGGGCGACTTAGATTCGAACTAAGATTGACGGAGTCAGAGTCCGCTGTCCTACCGTTGAACGATCGCCCAGCAGCGAAAAGTCTCATTAGGGAAAGAGCTTTGGGCTGTCAAGATCGGAAAACGGAGACTTTCACCAGGAGCCTCCCGGGGAAAGATTCGGGTTGTAAATGGTTTTCAGGACAAGGATGTCGGAGTCCGAAAAGATGCTGTTCTTTTCTTCCTGCGCCTGCCTGGAGTTGAGGACCGTATCCACGGTTGCCTTCGGGTGGGTCATGATGCCTAGGGCGTGCATGAGTTCGTGCCGGACAATCCAGAGCTTCTGGCCGCCCGAGGTCTGAAAGTTCAGATGCAGAGCGATGTCGGCCTTTCTGATGACTCCGTTGTTCGAGGCCAGCAGCGTGAAGCCTCGGATGAGATCCCCTATCTCCTGCCAGCCCGCCATGCCCTGGGCACTTTTGCTCACGGTCGCCTGCCACTCTTCCTTGGAGTCGGTCAGAAAGAATCGGACGTTGGCCTGGTTCATGGACGAGACCTGCCTGAAGTTCAGCTGGGGGATGATGCGCCGCACTTCGTTCACGACGGTATCGATATAATATTGTCCTTCAAGGCGATCCTTGCCGCCGATCCAGAAGAGCACCGGTTCCTCGAAGCGCGTGATCTTGCCGCTTGGAATGTAGTCGCGAAGGATCGCGTCCGTGTCCGCCAGGGCCTGCGTGGGCAGGAACAGCAGGGCGATGACGACCAGGAAGAGCGCGTGTCTGTTCATTCGTTCTCCGGGATTTTAAGGTCCGGGCGGAAATGCCTGACGTAGGCCCGGTAACAGGAAGTCACGGGCGAAGACGGGTCCATGCAGGGCAGCAGGTTGCCGAGGATGTCGGGCTTCGGGGCCTCGGGGCGCGGCGGAAACTTCGGGAGCAGGGATTGGTCCAGGGCGGGGCGACCGGCCATGAGCTCGATCTGCACCTTCTGAAAATAGGCGTTGCCCAGAAATGCGTTGGCCTTGTCCAGGATGTTCTGCGCGAAGAAGGAAAACTCCTGCATGACCATGGAGTTGGTCGCCCCAAGAAGCATGGTGGTTTTGCGGTGTCCCAGGGGGCGGATCATTTCCGCGATCTCCGCCCCGAGAATTTCGGGCCAGTGTCTCCACAACCGGGCAATGGCCAGCTCCAGGGCGGCTTCCGGCGTGCCGAGGACCGTGTTCAGCGCCTCGGAGGCGGACCGGACTTTCTTTTGTCTTTGCTGCATCTTTTTTTAACTAACCGTCTTGCAGGTGCCAGGCAAGACTGGTTCTTGACCTTAGCGTGGAGGGCATGTAGGCGAGCCTATATCAGGATATCTTGATATATAAAAATAACCACACGCGTCACTCATGAAACTACTGACCCAGACCAAGGCCCTGGCCGATGAAACCAGGCTTCGCCTCGTCGGCGTGCTCGCCGCGCATGAGCTTAACGTGGGTGAGATCATGCAGGTTCTGGACATGGGCCAGTCGCGCATCTCGCGGCATCTCAAGATTCTTATGGACGCCGGGCTGGTGGCCTGTCAGCGCCATGGCTTGTGGGCCTTCTATTCATCCTCCTCGACCAACGGCTCCCGCGCATTGCTGGCGGCCGTGCTGGAAGGGCTCGGGGAACTGCCCGAGCACCGGCAGGATCTGGACCGTGCCGCACAGGTCCTGAACGATCGCCGTCTTTCGACGACCCGTTTCTTTGACGGCATCGCTTCGGACTGGAACCGCCTGAGCCGCGAGATGCTCGGCGATTTCGCGCTTGGGCCGGTCATCATGAAGCGCCTTGCCGCCGCCGAGACGCAGCGGGGCACCGTGGTCGATCTGGGTTGCGGCCCGGGGCTTCTGCTCGGACATCTGGCCGGAGCGGCGGAATGCGTCATCGGGGTGGACAACTCGCCGCGCATGCTCGACGCGGCAGCCAAGCTCCTGCCCGAGGGGCTTGAGGTCAGCCTGCGCATCGGCGACCTCGAACATCTGCCTCTGCGGGACGGCGAAGCGGACGCGGCCATCATGTCGCTGGTGTTGCACCATCTGGCCGCGCCTCAGGACGGCATCGCCGAAATGGGCCGGGTGGTCCGCCCCGGAGGACAGGCGGTGCTGGTGGATTTTCTGCTGCACGACAACGAGACCCTGCGCACGCGCTACGGCGACCGCTGGCTCGGTTTTTCCCCGGACGATCTGCAGTCGTGGATGGAGAAGGCCGGATTCCAGGAGCTGAGCTGCGAGCGGCACTCCGTCAATCTGGGGCTGACCCTCATGGTCATCACCGCCCGCCGGGAAGAATTTTCAGTTTAACATCAGGTGGCCAAAGCCACAGACAAGCAAGGAAAGGAGATACCATGACGTTACCCATTGACCCAACGCTTGATCACAAGGTCGCCGACATGAGTCTGGCCGATTGGGGATCCAAGGAAATGCAGCTGTCCGAACGCGAAATGCCCGGACTTATGGCGCTCATCGACAAGTACGGCAGCGAAAAGCCCCTGAAGGGCCTGCGCGTGACCGGAAGCCTGCACATGACCATCCAGACGGCCATGCTCATCAAGACCCTGCATGCTCTGGGAGCGGATGTGCGCTGGGCCTCCTGCAACATTTTTTCCACCCAGGACCATGCCGCGGCCGCCATTGTCGAGCAGGGCCTGGCCAAGGTTTTCGCCTGGAAGGGCGAGACCCTGGAAGATTACTGGTGGTGCACGGAGATGGCCCTGACCTGGCCCGACGGCACTGGTCCGGACCTCATCGTCGATGACGGCGGCGACGCGACGCTTCTGGTCCATGAGGGCGTGAAGGTCGAGAAGGACCCGTCCCTGCTGTCCCGGACCACGGACAACAAGGAATTCCGCTGTGTGCTCGACCGGCTCATCGTCAGCGCCAAGGCCGATCCCCAGAAGTGGACGAAGATCGCCGCCCGCATCCGCGGCGTGTCCGAGGAGACCACCACCGGCGTGCATCGCCTCTATCAGATGGCCAAGAACGGCGAGCTGCTCTTCCCGGCCTTCAACGTCAATGACTCCGTGACCAAGTCCAAGTTCGACAACCTCTACGGCTGCCGCGAGTCCCTGGCCGACGGCATCAAGCGGGCCACGGACATCATGGTCGCGGGCAAGGTCGTGCTGGTCTGCGGCTACGGCGACGTGGGCAAGGGCTGCGCCCAGTCCATGCGCGGCTTCGGCGCGCGCGTGCTCATCACCGAGGTTGACCCCATCTGCGCGCTGCAGGCGGCCATGGAAGGCTACGAGGTCACGACCATGGTCAAGGGTTGCCAGGAGGCGGACATTTTCGTCACGGCCACGGGCAATTACCATGTCGTGCGCGGCGAGCACATGCTGGCCATGAAGGATGAAGCCATCATCTGCAACATCGGTCACTTCGACAACGAGATCGACATGGGCTTCCTGGAAGACACACCGGGCTGCACCAAGGTCACGGTCAAGCCGCAGGTGGACAAATGGACCCTGCCTTCCGGCAAGAGTCTCATCATCCTGGCCGAAGGCCGGCTGGTGAATCTGGGCTGCGCCACCGGCCACCCCAGCTTCGTCATGTCCAACTCCTTCACCAACCAGGTTCTGGCCCAGCTCGATCTGGCCAAGAACGATTATCCCCCGCAGGTCATGACTCTGCCCAAGATTCTGGACGAGGAAGTGGCCCGCCTGCATCTGGCGCGTCTGGGCGTGGAGCTTGAGACCCTGTCCACGGAGCAGGCCGATTACATCGGAGTGCCCGTGACCGGTCCGTACAAGCCCGATCACTACCGCTATTAACAACCTCCCCATGCAAGAAGGAGATTTTTCATGATTCTCAATGCCGATCATTATCTGTTTACGTCCGAGTCCGTGACCGAGGGACACCCCGACAAAATCGCGGACCAGATCTCCGACGCCGTGCTGGACTGCCTGCTGGCCCAGGATCCCCGTTCCCGCGTGGCCTGCGAGACCCTGGTCACCACCGGCATGGCCGTCATCGCCGGTGAGATCACGACCGAAGCCTATGCCGACCTGCCCGAGATCGTGCGCTCCACGGTGCGCGAGATCGGTTATGTCAGCTCTGACATGGGCTTTGACGCCAACACCTGCGCCGTGCTGTCCTCCATCGACAAGCAGTCCCCGGACATCGCCATGGGCGTTGACCGCGCCAAGCCCGAGGATCAGGGCGCCGGCGACCAGGGCATGATGTTCGGATACGCCACCACGGAGACGAGCGCGCTCATGCCCGCGCCCATCTACTATGCCCACGGCCTGAGCCGCCGCCTGGCGGAGGTGCGCAAGTCCGGCATCCTGAACTTCCTGCGTCCCGACGGCAAGACCCAGGTCTCCGTCGAATACCGCAAGGGCAAGCCCGTGCGCATCGACAACGTGGTCGTCTCCTCCCAGCACACCCCCGAGGTGACCTACGAGGAGATCGTCGAGGGTATCAAGCGCGAGGTCATCGCCAAGGTCATGCCCGAAGACATGATGGACGCGAACACCCGCATCTACATCAACACCACGGGCCGTTTCGTGGCTGGCGGGCCCCTGGCCGACTGCGGCCTGACCGGCCGCAAGATCATCAATGACACCTACGGCGGCATGGGCAACCATGGCGGCGGCGCCTTCTCCGGCAAGGATCCGTCCAAGGTCGACCGCTCCGGCGCCTACATGGCCCGCTACGTGGCCAAGAACATCGTGGCCGCTGGCCTGGCGGGCACCTGCGAAGTGCAGATCGCCTACGCCATCGGCGTGGCCGAGCCGGTTTCCGTGCTGGTCACCACCGGCGGCACGGGCGTCGTCCCGGATGAGGTCCTGACCAAGGCCGTGCGCGCGGTATTCGACCTGCGCCCCTACTACATCATCAAAAGACTCAACCTGATCCAGCCCATCTACAGGAAGAGCGCCTGCTACGGCCATTTCGGCCGCGAGGATTTCGTCTTCCCCTGGGAAGTGACCGACGCCGTCGCGGACCTGAAAACCGCCGCCAAGGTATAGGCCGGGCCTGATTCATCATGCGGGGCGGAAGGGATTGTCTCCTTTCCGCCCTTCTTTGTTTCCCCTCGCCCTTGACCGGGCCTGCCGAGAGGGACAAGAAAAGCCATGCCCCCGTCCACAAAGAACACAGCGGCACGCACGCCCACGGACGCCATCCTTGAGAGCATCTCGGATGGGGTGTTCACCGTCGATCTTGAATGGCGCGTCACGTCCTTCAATCGCGCCGCCGAAGAGATCACCGGCGTGCCCCGCTCCGAGGCCATCGGACGGCTGTGCTCCGAAGTTTTCCGCTCCAGCCTGTGCGGCGACAACTGCCCCCTGCAGGATACGCTTTCGAGCGGCAGGCCGCGCATCGGCACCTGCGGGTACATCATTACGGCCCAGGGGGAACGCATCCCCATCAGCGTGTCCACGGCAGTGTTCCGCGACGAGAATGGCCAGGTCATGGGCGGAGCCGAAACATTCCGCGATCTTTCGGAAATCGATGCCTTGAAGCGCGAACTCGAAGGCCGCTACCATGTCGGTGAGCTCTTCAGCCGCAGTCCGCGCATGCACAAGCTCTTCTCCATGCTGCCGGCCATCGCCGCCAGCCCGAGCACGGTCCTGCTCACCGGCGAAACCGGCACCGGCAAGGAACTCTTCGCCCGCACCATCCATTCCCTGAGCGCTCATGCCGGTGGACCTTTCATCGCCGTCAACTGCGCGGCCCTGCCGGACACATTGCTTGAATCCGAGCTCTTCGGAGTCAAGGCCGGAGCCTACACCGGGGCAAACCGCGACCGGCTGGGCCGTTTTGCCCAGGCCCGGGGCGGGACGATTTTCCTGGATGAGATAGGGGAAATCAGTCCGGCCCTGCAGGTGCGCCTGTTGCGCGTCTTGCAGGAGCGCACCTTCGAACCGCTGGGGTCATCCAGGACCGAATCCACCGACGCCCGCGTCATCGTGGCCACCAACCGCAATCTGGCAGAGCTGATCCGGTCCGGTGATTTCCGCGAGGACCTCTATTATCGCATCAATGTCATCCGCATCGAGCTGCCCCCCTTGCGTGAACGCAAGGACGATCTGCCGCTGCTGGTGGAACAGTTCATCCGCCGCCTGAACCGCATCCAGGGGCGCACGGTCACGGGCATCGGCACCGAGGCCCTGTCCCTGCTCATGGCCCATGACTGGCCGGGCAACATCCGGGAGCTTGAGAACTGCATCGAGAGGGCCTTCGTGCTTTGCGGCGAAGGGCGCATCGACATCGACCACCTGCCGGACGAACTGACCCTGCTGGCCCCTCGCGGACACTTCGGCGAAGGCCGCGCCATGCACGACATGCTCGACAGGCAGGCCATTCACGCGGCCCTGGAGCGCAACGACTTCAATCGCCTGGCCGCCGCGCGCGAGCTGGGCATCCATAAGACCACGCTTTTTCGGCGCATGAAGCGCCTCGGCATGGCCCTGCCCGAACGCGACGGCCGATCTTCCCCGAAAGAGTAGCCCTGGCGCTACCCATTTCCTCCCTTGTGGTGCGTTCGCGCCCCTCCATGTTTTTTCTTTTCTGTATAATGTTCTTTATTATCAATGTGTTGTTTGTGTTTTATGTGCGTCCTTCCGGCGGCACGCCTCATGCTTCGCAAAAGGGAAAGAGGAGCCATAATGTCGCGCATTGCCTTGCATCAATGGCAGGATCGTATCGCGCCGGTCTTTGACGTCGGCGGGCGCATCCTTTTGCTGGCCGAAGGGGTCCGCGAGCGGGAAGAGCATGTCCTGTCGCGCGGCGAGCCCTTGCACAGGGCCGAGGACCTGCTTCGCCTGGACGTCGGGACGCTTATTTGCGGGGCCATTTCCAGACCCATGCAGGAAGCTCTCGTGGCCGGAGGAATCAAGGTTGTCGGATTCGTGACCGGCGATCTGGAACGGGTCATTACGGCGTGGGAGCGTGGCGATCTGGACGAAAGTTTTGACATGCCCGGCTGCCGGGGCAGAGGTCTTGGGCGTCAAAGGGGCATGCAGCAGCAATCACGCAGGGCAGATCCGGAACCATCCCCGGCAAGGACGGGCTCAGGCCTGCGGAGCTTGGACGGCTGGGCGGATGGGGAGCCGGGCTGCGCGCGAATCCGCAACAGGCGGGGCCGGGATTTGCGCGGCGGGCCGGAGAAGGATTCGGGCAAGGACGGTTCGTCCACCGTCGACTGACCTCCGTCTCTGGAAGTTTTTTTCCGCCCGGGATGCGGGAGCAGTGGAAAGTGTCGAAACCGAAGCCTTGCGGGCTCGGGAGTTGAAGGATGAACAGGGGCGGCTTGGCCGCCGTTTGGAAGAATTGAACAACTAACCGCGTATCGTGGAGTAACTGAATGGAGAATATGGAAAACAGCGCCCCCAGGGCCAGTTCGTGCGATTCATGCAAGGATTCCAGCTGCTCGGCGGCCAAGCGCGAGCTGGGTGAGAACGATCAGGATTTCGAGGACCGTCGGGCCCTGCAATCCCGGCTGTGCCATATCGGGCACAAGATCATGGTCATGTCCGGCAAGGGTGGCGTAGGAAAAAGCACCGTGGCCGTGAACCTGGCCATGGGACTCATGCTCGCGGGCAAGAAGGTCGGGCTCCTCGATGTCGACATCCATGGACCCAGCGTGCCGACCATGCTCGGCCTGGAAGGGGCGAACATCGAAGCCGGTCCCGACGGCCTCGTGCCGGTGGAGCTTGGGCACCTGAAGGTCATGTCCATGGGCTTTTTGTTGCGCAATCCCGACGACGCGGTCATCTGGCGCGGTCCGGTCAAAGGTAACGTCATCAAGCAGTTTCTGAAGGACGTGGCCTGGGGCGATCTGGATTACCTGATCATTGACGCGCCTCCCGGCACCGGCGACGAGCCCCTGTCCATCTGCCAGCTCATCAACCCCATCGACGGAGCCGTTGTGGTGACCACGCCGCAGCGTGTGGCGGCCATGGATGTGCGCAAGTCCATCACCTTCTGTGCGCAGGTCGGCATGAAGGTGCTGGGCGTGGTCGAGAACATGAGCGGATTCGTGTGTCCCAAGTGCGGAGAGCTGACCCATATCCTGCGTTCCGGCGGCGGACGGCTCATGGCTGAGGACATGGGCGTTCCCTTTCTCGGTTCCATCCCCATCGATCCGATGGTGGCCGAAGCCGGCGACATGGGGCAGGCGTTCGTCATGCACCATGCCGCAAGCCCGACGGCAGTACTCATGCGCAGTGTTGTCGCACCGCTTTTGGAGCTGCCAACTGTCAAACAGGATGCCTGATCCCGGAGATTCATCATGCACAAGACCGTGCTGACGGTGCTGGTCGACAATCAGGCCGGCTTCGGATGTCTGGCGGAGCATGGCTTCGCCTTGTGGATAGAACATGGCGACGGGCGCATCTTGCTCGACACCGGCCAGGGCACCGCCCTGGCCGAAAACGTCCGTGCGCTTGAGATAGATTTGGGCCGCGCCGACGCGCTGGTCCTGAGCCATGGCCATTACGATCATACCGGCGCGGTGCCCATGGTGCTCGGGGCCGCGCCGAAAGTGCGGGTGTACTGCCATTCGGGCGTGACCGAGCCCCGCTACAGCATCGCGGGCGGCGAGGCCCGGGACATCCGCATGCCCATGTTCTCGATGCGGGCCCTGGCGACTCTGCCTCCGGAACGCATGTTCTGGAATGGCGGGGCACAGTTGCTCGGAGATGGAATCGGCCTGAGCGGTTTCATCCCGAGGTGGACGGATTTCGAGGATGCGGGGGGACCATTCTATTTTGATCCCCATGGCCTGCGTTCCGATCCCGTCGATGACGACCAGGCCCTGTGGATCAGCACCGAAAAGGGGCTGATCGTCTGCGTGGGCTGCTGTCACGCGGGCCTGATCAACACCCTCACCCATCTGCGGGAAATCACCGGCGAGAGCCGCATCCGCGCCGTGATCGGCGGTCTTCACCTTGGCTCGGCCAGCCGTGAGCGTCTGGAAATGACCGCGCGGGCCCTGCGTGACATGCAGCCCGGACTGCTGGTCCCGTGTCATTGTACAGGGGAGGGGGCTATCGCCTATCTGCGCGATCATCTGGACTGTCCCGTGCACACCGGCTACAGTGGGTTTCGTCTGGACACGTCCGAGCTTTGAGATTCACGCGTTCGCGGCTTTCCGGCCGCGACGCCATCCCCCGGAGCATTGCATGACCTACATCATTCATCCCATAGTCATGGGCACCAAGGTCTTCGACAAGGGCATGATGACCTATCAGCACGATTACGGCACGCCCTACACCATCCCCATCTACTGCTGGTATCTGGAAGGCGGCGACAGGAAGATCCTGGTGGATACGGGGGAGATGCACCCGGTGATCTCAGAGGAGCGGGAAAAGGCCATCGGCGGGAAGATCCATACCTTCGACGAGGGGCTGGCCCGTTACGGCCTGACGCCCGAGGACATCGACATCGTCCTGCACACCCACCTGCATAACGACCACTGCGAGAACGACGCACGGTGCGTGAACGCGAAGATCTACGTCCATGAAAAGGAGCTTGCGCGCATCCACGACCCGCACCCTCTCGATTTCCGCTATCTGGAGGACTACATCGAGGAGGCGGAGGAGAACGGTCAGATCGTGCCTTTGACGGGCGACACGGAGATCGCGCCCGGCATCACCATGATTCACACACCGGCCCACACCGAGGGCGGCATGTCCGTGCGCGTGGAGACGGACAAGGGCAGCGTCCTCATCTGCGGATTCTGCACCATTCTGGAAAATCTTTATCCCCCCAAGGCAGTTACGGCCATGGAGATGGAGGTCATCCCCCCCGGCACCCACGTCAATGCCTATGAAGCCTACGAAACCCTGGTCCGGGCCAAGACCCTGGCCGACCACATCCTGCCCCTGCACGAACCGAAATGGGCCGGGATGGAGAGCGTACCGGAATAATGCTGATCATCAAGTGCGCGGCGTGTCGCAAGAAATTGTGGCGCTATCGCAAGCTGGGACCGGGCGAGGTGCTGCGCTGCCACCGGGAGCGGATCGAGAAGATCTGGATTCTGGAGGAACGGGACGGCAAGGTTTGGTGCCAGTGCGGCAAGGCTGTGGGCATCGACAAGGGTTCGTTCATAAAAATGAACAGGAATGCCTTCACGTATTCGGGGACCAAGATCGATATTTAGGCTGATGGAAGAGGCTGTGTCTGGAAAATGGTCATAGAGACGAAGCGTGTCGGGGGCTTTTTTTGATCGAAACGCAAGGGAAATAAAGTGGTTGGACGCACTGCTGCCGTGTCATTCCCGCGCAGGCGGGAATCCATGCCTTTCGACTCTTTAAAATGACCTGCTCGCTGAAGGCATCCTGTTCCTTCGTGCGGCCGCGATCCGGTGCGTTTCGGGTCGGGTCCGTCGAAACTCCTTCTCCGGCCTCGTAATGCTTCCCGGCCTTGAGTTTTCGGCATCCTTCCGTGTTTTTTGCGGTCAACGGCCAGGAAACAAACGATGCCTGGATCAGTCAGACAGTCGACGGCCCCGCCCCGAAACACCCCGGCCCGCTCGTAACGCGAGTTGGCGGGAAGCCTTTTCGAGCGAAGTGTACGAGAAACAATGTGGTTGGCCGCACTGTTGCCGTGTCATTCCCGCGCAGGCGGGAATCCATGATTTTCAACTCTTTAAAATGACCTGCTCGCTGAAGGCATCCTGTTTCTTCGTGCGGTCGCGATCCGGTGCGTTTCGGGTCGGGTCCGCCGAAACTCCTTCTCCGGCCTCGTAATGCTTCCCGCCCTTGAGTTTTCGGCATCCTTCCGTGTTTTTTGCGGTCAACGGCCAGGAAACAAACGATGCCTGGATCAGTCAGACAGTCGACGGCCCCGCCCCGAAACACCCCGGCCCGCTCGTAACGCGAGTTGGCGGGAAGCCTTTTCGAGCGAAGTGTACGAGAAACAATGTGGTTGGCCGCACTGTTGCCGTGTCATTCCCGCGAAGGCGGGAATCCATGCCTTTCGACTCTTTAAAATGACCTGCTCGCTGAAGGCATCCTGTTTCTTCGTGCGGCCGCGATCCGGTGCGTTTCGGGGCGAGGCCGCCGAAACTCTTTTGGCGCAGGGCGGCCGCGATCCGGTGCGTTTCGGGTCGGGTCCGCCGAAACTCCTTCTCCGGCCTCGTAATGCTTCCCGGCCTTGAGTTTTCGGCATCCTTCCGTGTTTTTTGCGGTCAACGGCCAGGAAACAAACGATGCCTGGATCAGTCAGACAGTCGACGGCCCCGCCCCGAAACACCCCGGCCCGCTCGTAACGCGAGTTGGCGGGAAGCCTTTTCGAGCGAAGTGTACGAGAAACAATGTGGTTGGCCGCACTGCTGCCGTGTCATTCCCGCGCAGGCGGGAATCCATGGCTTTCAACTCTTAAAAATTATCTGTTCGCCGGAGGCATTTTGTTTCGCCAGGGTTTCAGATGCCTGAAACGATGAAATCCAGGGCGGCGATGATGTCTGATCGGTAGCGGCCAAGATCGCAGATTGCCTTGCCGAGGATTTTTCTGTCCACACCGGCCAGTTGCTGCGTGAGTGCGACGTACGATTCGCCGTCGATGTCCAGCACTGGGCAGAGCCTGGAGATGGCGGCCTTGCCGGCAAGGCGGAGCGGAGACAGGGGGATGACGACAGTTGTGCGCAGGTCGTCCAGAAGATCGGACTGGATGTCCAGCAGGTACGGGTAGGTCGCGCGAGTGGAACGGTTCGGATTTGCATAGACCGTGAATTGCGCCATCTAAAAACTCCGCATGCCGTCACCGGCGGCACCGGCATCTTCAACCAACTGATTGTATGCTTCGATGGCCGAGCGGTTTTCCTCTTTCCACAATGTACGCTGACGGGTCGCGACGATGTCGGCCAGGGCGGTTTCAAGCGTCGCGGACACATTGATTTTCAAGGCTTTGGCCTTGGCGAGCAGATCGCTGTTGATGCTGACGTTGGTCGGTTTCTTGGGTGCCTGAGTGTTATATGCGAGATTCATGCGCATCTCTCCTGTATGAAGTATGTGGATAAAATATGCGCATATGGATCAAAGAGCAAGGGCGTCGACGGCCCCGCCCCGAAACACCCCGGCCCGCTCGTAACGCGAGTTACGCGGGAAGCCTTTTCGAGCGAAGTGTACGGGAAATATTGTGGTTGGGCGCACTGCTGCCATGTCATTCCCGCGCAGGCGGGAATGACATGGCTTTCAACTCGTCTGACGCGCTTCGGGGGTGAAGCGGATGCGGGTGATGCGGCGTCTTTCGACGCGCTCGACTTTGAACTCGCCGTCCTTGACGGGTACGATGTCTCCCGGTTCAAGGACCCGTCCGGCCTGGGCCAGGAGGAATCCGGCCACGGTGGTGTAGGCCTCGTCCTCAGGCAATCCGAGTCCGAGCTTGCGATTGGCGTCGCGCACGGCGAGCATTCCGTCGAGGATGAACGCCGCGCCGTCGCGCACGATCTGTGAACGCACTTCTTCGTCATATTCGTCGTTGATCTCCCCGACGATTTCTTCCAGCACATCTTCCAGGGTGACCAGACCTTCGAGTCCGCCGTATTCGTCCATGACGAAGATCAGGTGGGTGCGTGTGGCCTGCATCTGCTTTAAGAGGCTGCCCAGGCGTTTGCCCGAGGGCACGAAGGCGGGCGGGTGCAGCAGGGCGGTCATGGAGAAGACCAGTCCCGGTTCGCGGGACATGAACGGTTCCATGTCCTGGCGGAAGAGCACGCCGACGACATCGTCCAGGTCCTCGCCGTAGACGGGCAGGCGGGAGTAGCCATGAATCCGGAAGGCTTCGAGGACTTCGTCCAGGGTGGAGGTGACGGGCAGGGCCGCGATCTCGGAGCGCGGGATCATGGCCTCGCAGGCCTCGGTGGTGTTGAAGTCGAAGGCGCGGCGGATGAGGCGGCGTTTTTCCTCCTCGATCTGTCCGCTGGAGTAACTGGCGTCGATGAGCATGCGCAGTTCGTCCTCGGTGTAGACCGAGCCGTGGGTGGCGCTGGGGGTGAAGCCGAGCAGGCGCACCGTGCGCGTACCGGACCAGTCCAGCAGGCGGATGGGCCAGTAGAAGATGCGGTAGAAGATTTCCATGGGCAGCGCGATGGCCAGGGCGGTTTTCTCGGCCCGTTCCAGGGCGATGGTCTTGGGCGCGAGCTCTCCGAGCACGATGTGCAGGAAGGTGATCAGGCTGAAGGCGATGGCGAATGAGATGGAGTGCAGCACGGCGGGGGGCACTCGGCCTTCGAGCAGTGGGTGCAGCAGCTCGGCGATGGCGGGTTCGCCGATCCAGCCCAGGGCAAGGGAGGACAGGGTGATGCCCAGCTGGGTGGCGGAGATGTAGGCGTTCAGGTGATCGATGAGGCGCAGCAGCAGTTTGGCTTTTCTGTTACCGCTGTCCGCAAGGGTTGCGATACGAGAACGTCGCACGCCCACGAGGGCGAATTCCGAAGCCACGAAAAAGCCGTTGGCCAGAACCAGCAGGACGACCAGCAGCAGAAAGGCTAAAGAGCGGAGCATGAAGAAGTCCTTGATGAAAACGGGCTGTTTGAACTTTGGCCTGCGTGGTGGGAGCCCTCGCGGCGTTCTCGTTCATCTGTAACCATGATCGCCCGTCAGGGTAAAGACGCAAATGGCGTTGACGCCGAAATTTCGCGAACGCCGGATCAGTCGTCTATTTCAATCAGCCCAAGGCGTGCGGCGTGGCGTACGAAGGCCACGGGGCTTTTTATGCCAAGTTTGGTCATGATGGCGTAGCGGTGGTTGAGGATGGTCTTGCGGGACACGAAGAGTTTGGCCGCGATCTCCTCCGGGGTCAGTCCTTCGGCCAGAAGGCGCATGACCTGCTGTTCGCGCAGCGAGAGGCTGCCGTAGGACTCGTCCAGGGTCTTGGCCTTGCGGCCGGAGATGTCGCTCAGGCGGCGCAGCACCGAGGGCGAGAGGGAGCCGTCGAGGTATTGTCCGCCGGAGAGGACGGTGCCGATGGCTTGCAGGATTCCCTCGCCTCCCGATTCCTTGGACATGTAGCCGCTGGCTCCGGCCTGGAAGGCGGCGGCGATGAAATCGAGCTTGGCGTGCATGCTGACGATGAGCACGGGCAGGTCCGGCCGCGAGGCGCGCAGTTCCCGGGTGAGTTCGATGCCGCTGCCGTCGGGCAGGGAGATGTCGATGACCGCCAGGTCCGGGGCCAGGGATTGGGTCAGGCGCAGTCCCTCGGCGCAGGTTCCTGCCTCGCCGACGACGCAGAGGTCGGGTCTGGTGTCGAGGCGGGCTTTCAGGCCGTCACGGTAGAGCGGGTGATCGTCGATGATGAGGATGCGTTTAGGCGTGCTCATTGCTGCTCCTGTTGAGCGGGGTTTCGATGCGGATGTGCAGGCCTTGTCCGGGTTTGGAGCGAAAGCTGATCTTGCCGCCCAGGAGCTTGACCCGCTCGCGCATGCTCCACAGGCCCATGCGTTTGGTGCGGCCGGCCTGGGACAGGCAGCGGTCCATGTCGGCTCCGCACCCGTCGTCTTCGATGCGCACCAACAGATTCGGGTAGGACCCGAGCAGGCGGATGGTCACGCGGCTGGCCTTGGCATGTTTGCGCACATTGTTCAGAGCTTCCTGGATGAGGCGGTAGATGTTGATCTGGGTGTCGAAATCGAAGGCGACTCCGCCAAGTCCGTCGGCAAAGACATCGACGGCGATGCCGTGGCGTAGGGAAAAGTCCTCGCAATGCGCGAGCACTGTCTCGACCAGGCCAAGCTCGGTCAGCCCCGGCGGGAGCAGGCCGTAAGCCAGGTCCCGGATGGAGCGGATGGCCGTGCCGAGTCTCTCGGCGATGACTCCGGTCTGGGCGCGCCAGGGGCCTCCTTCAGGCAGGCCGCATCCGATGCGCTCCAGGTCGGCCCGGGCCAGGGAGAGGTCCTGGGCCAGGTGGTCGTGCAGTTCGCGGGCGATGCGCTGGCGTTCATTTTCCTGGGCCATGATCAGTTCCTGGGACAGGGCGCGCATCTGTTCCTCGGCCCGGCGCTGGGCCACGATGCGGCCGATCTGGTCGGCCACGGCGTCGATGAGGCTGCGTTCCTCGCGCAGAAATGGACCCTCGTCGCTGTCCGGACGTTCCTCCAGATAGCAGACCTCGACCGTGCCGCATTCGTCTGTCTCGATAATGATGGGGCTGGACTGGCACCAGCGGGTGCGCACGAAATTGCCGGAGTTGTGGCACGTGTCGCCGAGGCGGATGGAGGCGCAGGCGATGTCGGGATATTGCCAGGAAGTGCGGATCAAGTCGGCGATGCCTGACAGGAGTTCGCCTAGTGGTTGTTCGCGGTTTTGGGCCAGCCGACTGATCCCGTACAGGCAGTTGAGCTCTTTTATGCGCTCGAGCAGATCGTGGTGGGTCTTGCGGCTCTGGGCCACAAACATCCTCCACTCCTCGCTTGAGGCGGGAAAACTGTCGGTGGTGTCGGGGTGGATGGTCATGAGCGTATCTCCTGGGCAACGGGCGCGTTGGCCGTGTAGCACAGGATGGGGCAGGGTGCCAGGGGCGGGACCGGCATGCGGCCGGTCCACCCCTGGGGATTGTTGGGATCAGGCCAGGATCTTGCGCGCGATTTCGTCCTGTACGTCGGTAATGAACCGGATGCCGGTCTCGTGCGCGGTTTCGCGGTTGGCGGAGACGATGTCCCCTCGGGTGATCTCGGTGACCGAGAATTTGCGTGCACCGGCCAGGAGCTGCTGCAGGCCCGCGCCGAGCTTGTCGGCCAGGGTCCAGGCGGCGATGGCGCCGTAGGGCACGGTCTTCATCTCGTCGGCTCCGATCTTGGCCTTGAGGGACTCGTAGCCGGCAAAGATCTGCTCGGGGCTTTCGCCGATGTCGCGCACGGTCTTGGGCAGGGTGTCCCAGTTGCCGGCGACTTTTTCCTTGCGTTCGGGATTCAGCGCGCCTTCGATGTTGGAGCCCAGGAAACCTGGGATCATGAGGGTGCGGCCCATGCAGATCAGTTTGACGAAGGGGGCGCCCAGGGCCAGGGCCTTGAAGATGTGGTCTTCGCGGGCCAAGCCGCCGGCAAAGGACATGTCCACGACCTTCTTGCCCTGGGAGGCCAGGATGTTGCCGTACTCAATGGCCTTGGCGTGCAGCAGGACGGAGGGCACGCCCCAGGTCTCCATCATGTTCCAGGGGCTCATGCCCGTGCCGCCGCCGGAACCGTCGATGGTCAGCAGGTCGAGATTGGCGTCGGTGGCATACTTGATGGCCATGGCCAGGGCTTCCATGCCATAGGAGCCGGTCTTGAGCGAGATCTTGGTGTAGCCGAGCCCGCGCAGGTAGGCCACAGTTTCCATGAAGTTCTGGTGCACGGCATCGGAGGACGGCAGGTCGGTGTAGCCCAGGCGGCTGTGACGGGCAAAGCCCTTGATGGCTCCGGCCTTGAATGCTTCCTGCACTTCGGGAAGTTCCGGGTCCGGATCGACCAGGTAGCCGCGCTTTTTCAGGAACAGGGCGTAGTCCAGGCTCGTGACCTCGATCTCGCCGCCGATGTTCTTGGCACCCTGGCCCCATTTGAGCTCGATGCAGACCTTGTTGCCGTACTTTTCGATGACGTATTCGGCCACGCCGTTGCGCGCGTCCTCGACGTTGAGCTGCACGATCATGGTGCCGTAGCCGTCGGAGTAGCGGTTGTAGATCTCGATGCGGCGGTCCAGTTCCGGGGATTTCTCGATGCGGCCGCCGGACATGCTGGAGGCGCGGTCCACGCCGACCACGTTTTCACCGACCACGATCGGGATGCCGACCAGAGCGCAACCGGCGGCAAAGGAGTCCCAGTATTTGGCGGCGATGAAGGTGGAACCCAGGGCGCCGGTCATGAGCGGCATGCGCACCTTGGTCTTTTCCGTGGCGCCGAAGGACGTTTCCAGGGAGACGTTGGTGAAGAGACAATCATCGGGATTGGTGGTGCGCCCTGCGGCGACGCCCTGGGCACCGTAGCTGAAACCCTGGATGCGCAGGGAATTGTAGCTCACGCCGACATGACATGTATTCGCGCTGCCGGCGGTGACGGAGCCGAAATCCCGGGGATAGAGCATGTGCCGCCCCTTGAGGCAGGACATCCAGGTTTCACATTTTCCGGCACAGTCCGAGCGGCATAACGTGCACAGGCCGGATTCGGCCGGGTTTCCGCGGTTGGTGGTGCCGAGAACATCGTTGCTTTTGGGCCATTGGATCATCGTTTTCGTCTCCCGTATGCAAATTTGAGTGTATATTTCCCCTGAACGCGGACGTCACCACGAAGGCGGTCTGACCTTGCGTGGTGACGCTGCACATCTGTCCGGACCTGGGCCCGGCGACGCTGACGCATGAAGAAATTCAATAGATTATCTATGGATATGGAAAGGTCGTGTCGATAGGATCCGCGCCCGATTTTCTGGTCATTTTAAACCACAGGAGCGGGCATTTTTCCCAAATTAAGGGCAAGTATCCCAGGCATCGTTGCCGGGCGGCATCCGAGGGCATGACGTGCACAGGCGGGTGGGGCATGGGACTGGCGACGTGTCCAGTGCTGTGCGGGAGGGCGGGCAACCTGCCTAGTGGTAGTCGCCGGCCATGAAGTTGTCGGCCATGGCCATCACGGCGGCTTCGCTGGTCATGAGCATGTCCATCTGCCGGGTGACGATGAGCAGGCGGCCCAGCTGGTCCAGGCGTTCACGGGTATCTTCCCGCGAGAATTTCTGGAACCGGGCCTGGGTCATGTCGCCGCGCACGTCGGTGGTGAAGCCCAGGCGGCTCAGGATCAGGGCGATGCAGCGCACGCGGCGTTCGCGGCGGATCTCGTCGGCGGCCCCGCCCTTGAACTGGAAGGTGATGTAGTTCTTGGACACGGTCTCGCCGCAGTAGGCGTCCACGACGCTGTAGTGGTAGCCCACGCGCGAGCTGAAGTTCAGGTAGGTGTCGGAGACGATGCCGTAGCTGCGTTCGCCGAAGCGCTGGGCCTGGACCGTCGGGGGTTCGAGCATGTGCTGGGTCATGACCGAGAGGAAACCGCCAACGTCGATGGGGCGTGGTCCGCGAACGTGGACCTCGGGGCGCAGCATCCCGGACAGGAGGGCGGCCAGGGGTGCCGAGGTGACCTGTTCGGGAAATACGTATGGGCCGTAGACGTCCCTCAGCCCTCCGCCGAGGTCGATGAGGTGCAGGTCGATGGGCAGTTTGGCCTTGAGCTGGCAGGAAACGGCACCGGCGTCCGAGGCCCGGTCGCTGATGCGAAACATTTCCGTGTAGCAGAGTTCGTGCACGAAGCGCATGACGTCGTGCAGGGTGGTGCAGGACTCGGGTTTGAAGACCGGCGACTTCGGGTCGAGCAGGTGCAGGGGGACGATCTGGTCGGCGACCTGACGCAGGATGGCGTGCACCGGGGAATCGGCGATTCTGAAGCGCTGCGCCGACTTGAAGGTCATGAGTTCGGGGACGACCCCGGCATAGACCCGGCCGGTGATGGCGTCCACGGTCAGGGTCTGTCCGTCGAGGATTTTCGTGCTGGCGAGCCTGGCGTTGAGGATGGTCGGGACATCGAACTCGCGTGCCAGGGAAGCCATGTGCCCGGTGATGCTGCCGGCCTCGGTGACGATGGCCTGGGCGCGGTTCATGACCAGGACGTAGTTGGGGAGCGAGTGGGGTGCGATGAGGATGCCGCCCTCCGGAAAATCGGCGAGATTGTCGAGGTTTTGAGCCAGGACGGCCTGTCCCGAGCCGATGCCGGCGCAGGCGATGTCCGCCTGGTCGATGAGCAGCTGCGCGCCTTCGATGGCGGTGGTAGCCAGGCCGTTGTGGTGGGCGTGGGCCAGCCGCATGGGCCTGCTTTGCAGGATCATGATCCGCCCGTCCCGGTCCAGGGCCCACTCGATGTCCTGAGGATGGTGGTAATGTCCTTCCAGACGGGACGCGATGGCTGCAAGCTCCAGGACCTGCGCGGTGCTCAGGCAAGGCGCGGTGCGCAATGCCTCCGGAACCGCCTCCTCATGCTTGCCTGAGGAGTCGGAGACGAGGCGCACCCGTTTGTCGGCGACATGCTGCATAGCGATATGGGGGACGGGTCCCGGCCTGACGTGCCAGGTGTCGGGCTCGATGATCCCGTCCACGGCATAGGCCCCAAGGCCCCAGATGGCATTGAGGACCATTTCGTCGGACAGGGGGTTCACGGGGTGGCGCGAGAAGATGATTCCGCTGGCCAGGGCGTCCACCATTTCGATACAGGCCATGCCCATGGCGCAGTGCTCGAAGGACACGCCGTGATGGATGCGGTAGGTGATGGCGCGGGGCGAGAAGAGGCTGGCGAGGACCTCGCGGAAGGCGTTCTCCAGTGTTTCCCGCGTGACGCCGAGGATGGTCCTGTATTGTCCGGAGAAGGAGAGGATGCCGTCCTCGCCGATGGCGCTGGAGCGCAAGGCCGCCCGGGTTGATGCGGGATCGGCAAAGCTCTGGTCCCAGGCGTCCAGGATGTCGCGCATGACGTCTTCGGGGACGCCGACACGGTTGATGGTCCTGAATATGGCCTCGGACGCGGCGACCACGGTGGCGGGGGCGTCCGCCCTGGCTTCGCGGAGCTGCTTCAAAATTTCATCCCGCAGACCCTCGCCGCGCAGAAAAGCTTCGTAGGCGGCCGTGGTAATCGCGAAACCGGCCGGAGTGGGGATGTTTGCGCGATTGCGCATTTCTCCGAGGTTTGCGCATTTGCCGCCGACGACATCCACCAAGCCTTTGTTCACGGCCGACAGGGGAAAAGTGTATTCCGTGATGACGGGCTGGGGTTTGCTGTCCAGGATGGCGCTGATGCGGGCGTTGATGTGTTCCACCATGGCCGGCAGCGTGCCATAGCGGTCTCCCGAGATGGCGTTCAGGGAGGTGACCATGCGCATGGTGTGGAAGACGCTTCTGGTGGCCAGCGCCCGGATCTCGTTCATTCCGAACAGGGCCGCCCCTTTCAGCTTCTCGTCGATCTCCGCCATGATCGTGCCGAGTTCCGCATTGGACAGGAGCAGGTCCTTGAAATGCGTGTATTGCAGGCGGAAGGAACGCAGCACGGCTTCGTTCTCCTGCCCGGCTTTTTTTTGGGGGAGCAGTGCCTGGATCAGATCCCGGAATCCCATGATGCAGTCTCCCGGATGCAGGTTATGGAGTACGGACGGCCACCACGTACCGCGAGGACGGGCCCTTGCCGGTTTTCTTCAGCAAGCCCTTGTTGACCAGATCCTGCAAATCGTATTGCGCGGTTCTGACCGAAATCTCCTCCCCGACGGCGCTTTCATACAGAGCACGGTTCGTGCCACCATTGGCGGCAATCGAGGGCCAGGCCTTGACTTGCCGCGGGTTCAGGGTGGCCAGGACCGCCTCGGGCAGTGCGGACGACGTGTGCGCGGAGGGGCTTGGCGGCCCTTCCGGCGTTGTCGTGGCGAGCGGTTCCGGGCTGCTCCCGTTTCTTGAACCGGCCGGAGTCTTGGCCTGGACTGCAGGACCCTGGGCCGTGGCTGGCTCCGATGCGGGTCCGGCTGCGCGGTTCTGACCGAACTCGATGTGGTCCGCCAGCAGGAGGTTGCCTTCGGCAAAGGTCATGGCGCGGGTGATGCAGTTCTTCAATTCGCGGATGTTTCCCGGCCAGTCGTGCTGCAGCAGCTTGTCCAGGGCACCGCGGCTGATGTCCGGCGGAGTCGTGCCCCGGGTGTGCTCACGCATGAACGAGCGGACCAGGGCGGGGATGTCCTCCCTGCGATCGCGCAAGGGTGGGGTCGAGATGGTGATGACGGCCAGCCGGTAGTAGAGGTCTTCGCGGAACTTCCCGTTGCGTGCGGATTCAAGCAGGTCGACGTTGGTGGCGGCCACGACGCGCGCGTCGAAGGGCTGGTCCTGATCGCTACCCAGGGGACGGATTCTGCGCGCCGCCAGGGCGCGCAACAGGGACTGCTGCACCTTGGGCGATGCGTTGCCGATTTCGTCGAGGTGCAGCGTGCCGCCCGAAGCGGCGAGGAATGCGCCTTTGCGGTCCGTCTTGGCCTCGGAGAATGCGCCCTTCACGTGTCCGAAGAGCGCGTCCATGAGCAGGTTTTCGTCCAGCGCGCCGCAGTTGATGGAAATGAAGGGGCCTGTGGCGCGGGTGCCGGCGCGGTGGATCGCTTCGGCCGTGAGCTCCTTGCCCGTGCCGGTTTCACCGATGATCAGCACGTCGGCCATGACCTGGGCCGCCTTGTGGATCATGGCGTTGAGGTTGCGCACCGCCTGGCTCGAACCCACGATGCCGAAGGCCTTCTCTGCGCAGCGTGACGACTCTTTGCTTGAGGCGTTTTCCGCCAGCGCATCGAGGCTGACTGGCTGGCGCTGCATCTCGTCGAAGATCAGGCCCTGGCGGATTCGGGTCTCGTTGCGGGCCGTCTGCAGCTGCAGCAGAAGAATGTTGATGACGTGCTGGAGGTGACGCAGCTCCTTGGGCAGCGGAGCCAGTTCCAGGGTGGCGGCATCGTCGCCCATGGCTATTTGTTCCGTGGCGGAAGCCAGTCTCTTCAGCGGGTTGCTGATCCTTCGATTGAGATAAACGAACGCCGCGATGGTGAGCAGGAGCGCCACGAACCAGGATATGCCGAGGGCCATGGCCACTTCATAGCGCGAGGCCTTGAGCATGAAGCTTGTGTCGATGCACCCGATCCCTCCGAGGATGACCGGATTTCCCGTGGCCTCCTCCTGGAAACGGATTGGAACATAATAGAGGTAATGGTCTCCGCCGGTGTTGCTTGGGTCGTTCAGGAAGTTCGCAAATCCGATCTCGCCGTCTTTACCGGCCTGCACGGCGGATACCACAGCCCAGTATTTCTCGTATTGCGGATTCGGCCGGAACGCGGTCGCGAATCCCGGTCGGCCGAGATCGCCCTGCAGACCCGTGCGGATGTCGTCGATGGAGATTTTGAGGTGCGGGTTGCCGGCCTGCCCCGTCTCGCAGATGAGCCATCCCGCTGCGTCGAAGAAAAAGCTCCTGACCTGCTCCTTTTCCTGGGGGAAGATGTAGAGAGGCGACTGCCTGGAGGAGAAGGTGGTCATGATCCGCTGAATCTCGATGATATCGACGGACAATGTCAGGTATCCCCGGAATCTCTTTTCCGCGTCCAGCACCGGCGTGCTCAGCCTGATGACCGAGAACTCGATGTTCTCAACGGAGCCCAGGTACGGAACCGACGTGTAGTAGGCCTGCACGGGCTGTTCGATCTGCACGAAGTCCTCGATCTTGCCCCCGATCCTCTCCCTGCGCGTGAAGGCGCCGAACTTGACGCCCGCGGCCTGCTCGTCCGGAACCTTCCAGACCTTCTCCCCCGTGTTCAATAGGACGTAGTTGTCCTGTGGCGCAGTGCCGTGAAATGCGATTTCGCAGTATTTGTTCCGCTTTGTCGCGGGTTTGTCCATCATGTATTTCTGGATGGCCTGGGCCGAGACATCGGAGCGCGCCAGATTCTGGATTTCATAGCGCGCGTCCTTGAGCAGCTGCTGCAGCTCGTGGGCCTGGGCCAGCGCCCTGGTGTGAGCGTTTCGCGCGTAGGCGCGATTCAGGTAGTGGGAGGAGATCCGGTAGGTCGAGACGGTCATGACCAAGAGCACGCCGGCCACCAGCGGCGTGCCCAGAAGCAGGAGGATGCGGGTTATACTCCATTCCTTCACGGGTTTTTCGAGGTTGAGCACCGGGTCGAGCGTGGGGGGGTAGGAGTAGGGCATTTCTGTCCTCCGGGTTGTCGCTGGATTATCGCGAAATATTTTTGCGTATAGTGTCCTCTTGTGAAAAATTGCGCAACAAGAATGTTCAATCACTTGAAATACAGGGCAAAATTCATGCGTGATCGCCTTGGCTCGTCCTTTGCTATTTTGGCTACAGATGCGTGATTAACCCGTTGAATTTGCATGACGGGAAGAACTTCTGAAACGAAACGGCAGGGGAGAGGTCCGGGCTGGAAGCCTTGAATGAGGCTGAGGCCGGACCGGGGAAGCAAACATTCTGGAGGTTATGATGAAAGCAAGATTGAACAGGCTCTGGTGGTCACTGATGGCAATGGTCCTGCTGTGTCCCGGTTTCGCCCTGGCGGCCGGCGGTGGAGGCGCGGCCCCCATCGTGCTGGTGGCGGACACCCGGAAGCTGACCGGGATTCTGGCTTGGTGGGCCAATCTGTACAATGAGAGTCATTTTCAGTTCATGATCCTGACGGTCGTCCTGATCCCGATCACTGGCGTGGTGTTCGGTGTCCTGGCCGACATCATCATGAGCTGGATCGGCATCGACCTGAAGTCCCGCAATCTGGCGGAACACTAAACCGTACACCATCGACCAAGGAGATAAACCATGGATTGGCTCTATGTCCTCATGCCCATCGCAGGCGTTAAAATTTTCTGGCCCGGCCTCATTATCCTCGGAGTCGGCGTCGGCATCATCGGCGGTTTCTTCGGCATGGGCGGGGCGTGGATGGTCACGCCCGGTCTCAACATTCTCGGTTTCCCCATGGCCTTCGCCATCGGCACCGACATCGCGCACATGGCGGGCAAGTCTCTCATTTCCACCATGCGCCACGGCAAGTTCGGCAACGTCGACTACAAACTGGGTCTGATCATGCTGGTGGGCACCGTGGTCGGCTTCGAGGCCGGGGCCCAGATGGTCATGTGGCTGGAACGCATCGGCAGTGTCGAGAAGGTCGTGCGCTGGATCTACATCGTGCTTCTGGCCTTCATTGCCTGGATGGTCTTCCATGATGTCGCCAAGCGCAAGGCCAAGGAGCGCGCGGCCCTCGCCCGCGGCGAGAAGCTGACCGGCCTTGAGACCGGCGTCGAGTGGCACAAGGCTCTCCACAAGATCAAGATTCCCCCGATGGTTCACCTGAAGGAAGCCGGCATCTACTGTTCCGCCTGGCTGCCCATCTTCGTCAGCTTCTTCACCGGCTGGCTGGCCGGCATCCTGGGCATCGGCGGCGGTCTGATCCGCATGCCCGCCCTGATCTACATGATCGGCTGTCCGACCCATGTCGCCGTCGGCACCGACCTCTTTGAAGTGGCCATCTCCGGCCTTTACGGCGCGGCCACCTACACCTGGAAGGGCCGCACCGAGCTCGTCGCCGCCATGATCATGCTGGTCGGCGCCGCCATGGGCGCCCAGGTCGGCGCCGTGGCCACCAAGTACATCAAGGGCTATGGCATCCGCATCGCCTTCGGCCTGGCCGTCATCGGTTGCGCGGTGTCCATCCTGCTCAAGCTGGTCCAGCCCTGGCTGCCCGCCTACAAGAACCTGCTCAATAATGCGTCGACGGTCCTGGTCCTCGGCTTGGTGAGCTGCATGTCCATCTACATCTTCGTGCGCATGGTCCAGGGCGTTAAGATGGAACTGGCTGCCAAGAACCGCAGGAACTAGCCCGCAATCAGATAAGGAGTTGAACATGAATACCAGACGCATACTGCTCGGACTCGCCATCGCGCTGCTGACCTTCGGTGTCCTTGGGTGCGATGAATACGGCAAGGTGGATCAGGGACGGGTCATCGCCTTCGACAAGGACAAGCAGACCGTGACCGTGATCCAGGACAAGGCCATGGATTCCCAGAATCCCGACTATTCGATTCTGCCTCCGCACACGTACAAGATGCCTACGGATCCGGCCGAGCGCGGCGCGGACCCCAAGGCCGGGTATCGCATGAAGCTGGACGTGGACAAGAAGGTCATCCGCATCTTCAATCCCAACAACCAGGCCCTTGAAGATCTGCCCATCACCATCGTGGACGTGCAGAAGGACATCGCCAAGGACCACCCCCTGGTTTTCGACAAGGACAAGAACGTGGCCAAGAAGTTCCCCGTGGTCGATCAGGACAATAAGACCGTCACCGTCTATTCAGGTCGCCAGAAGATGCTCGCCACCTTCAGCGTGCCTGAAGAGTACTTCGGGTTTCCCGAGAGCACCTGGGACGCCGGCGACGAGGTGCGGGTGTACTACAAGACGGAAGGCGAAGCCATCCGCTTCATGAACGTCAGCAAGACCGACATCTTCAAGAAGTAAAGCCTCGGGGATGCGCGGGGTGGACAACCGCCCTCCTGGACGTCCCGCGCATCCCCCTTTAAGGAGTCCGACGTGAGCGAATACAGATTTTTCCTGCTGCACAAGATCCTCGTCCTGTCCATCAACGCCCTGGTTCTCGGGGCGCTGACCGTTGCCATGTACATGGCCGCGCAGAATCCCGAGGAGTTCACCCTTGTCTTCCTCAGGGTTTTCGGGAGCCTGCTGCTGCCCATCATTGTCCTGGGGTTCGCGGCCAAGCGGAAGCTGCGGCGCAGCGCGGATTCCATGTGCGGAGATGCGGCGTGATCCGTGCCCAGCGGATCTGGCGCCTCCAGCGCGCCAGCGGCACCGTGGCCATGATTCTGCTGGTCCTGACCCTGCTGATCCTTTTCGACGGCCTGCGCGGCGGAATTTTCGGTGGATCGGGGCAGGTGCGACTCATCCCGGGTGAACGCTACGTGGTGAGCGGCCCCATGCCTCCAAAGACCGAGCGGATCAGGGATTTCGTGATTGAGGGCGGCGCCTTCGACGGCTCCCTGCGCCTGGTGCCCGAAGCCGTTTTCACGGGCTATCTCTTCGGCGGTGGCATGTGGCGCGGATATTTTGAAGTCAGTCCCGTGCCGCGCCCCGGAACCTACGTGTTCAAGGTCCGCGACAGGTTTGGGGAAAAGCAGAACCCGGCCCTGGTCTTCACCGTCCGCGTCTTCGCCAGCGCCAAGGCCAGGCAGGCCGATTCCCCCTCCCTCGTGACACGCTGGACCGCGGCCGACCCATTGATAGTGGCCGCAGTGCTTGGTTTTTTCGGACTTGCGACAGCCGGCGGCAATTACCTGCTGGGCAGGAAGTGGCATGAACTGCTTGCGGAGCACGGGTGTGGGGAGATATTCAGACTGCGGAAGATCGACGGATACCTGGAAGCGGAAGTGGAGATGCGCTCGTGCTCAAGCGTGGAGGAAGGTGCGCCGTTCAGGTTCACGCATCCCCTGCGCGGCGACCTCGGACAGGGGACGGTGCTGTCCTGCGACCGCAATGAAATCAGAATACGGATTCCCGCGGATTCGCCCGTGCGGCTGGGCGACATCGCCTGTCCCGCTCAGGCATGATCCCATGGAGAGGCCATGAGTTCTCTTGAAGACTGCAAGCTCTTGTTTGTGGATGACGAGGAAGAGTTTCTGGGCACCATGGCCAAGTACCTGCGGCGCAAGAAGCTCGACGTGGCCACGGCGTCCTCGGGCCGGGCAGGCCTGGACTGGTTCGGGAATCACTCCGTTGACATAGTGGTCCTGGACATGAAGATGCCGGACCTGGGCGGGATCGAGGTGCTGCGGGAGATGCGCCGACTGAAGGGCGAGGATTTCGGGGTGATCATCCTGTCCGGTCACGCCCATACGGGCTTGGCCCTGGAAGCCATGCGCGCTGGCGCCGACGACTTTCTGCTCAAGCCCTGTTCCGTGGAGAATCTTCTGGAGCGCATCGACCTGCTCCGCGATCGCCTGCTTGAGCGCCGCAGCGCATGAATCCCGGACTCCGGAAATGAAAAAACCCTCGGTGACGAGGGTTTTCTGCGTTACGCGGGGGTCTTGACGGCCTTCTTGCGCTTTTCCCAGAGCTTCATGCCCTGCATGGTCTTGCGACGGTCGCGGGCCAGGGACTTGGCGACCAGGGAAGTGCCCTTCTTGTAGCCGTACTTTTCGCGGTACTCTTCGGGGGTCAGACCGTGGGTAGCCAGGTGGCGCTTAGTCAGGACCTTGAAGGACTTGCCGCATTCGCAGCAGATGACGCTCTTTTCACGGATGGCGTTCTTGGGATCCACGGCGGGTTCAGTGTCGACAACGGGGACAACGCCTTCGGCGACACCACGGATGCTCTGCGTCAGGGCGCGGATCATTGAGGTGATTTCGTCTTCGTTCATGTTGCGGACAGAAGCCTGGGCCTTCACGATTTCGATTGCTTGCTTCAGATAATCTTCCATTTTTACTCCATAGCTATAATAGGGTCATTGATAACGCTGTAAACCGTCAGACAAAGTAGCTTACTTCATAGTAGAGAATGATGGAATGTCAAATGCTTTGTTGACAATCTGTTATGTCTGCTCCTGATTGCCGGGAGGATCGTTGTGAACGTGTCTGAATCCGTTGAGGAAATATGTGGTTTCCCAAGGTGGTGATTATCTTTCCGGGGGAATACATTTGTTTGGGAAGCTTGACGACGATGGGATTTTGAGGTCAGCATGCGTCCATGTTACGATAGACGGCGAGACCAAAAGGAGGACAAATGCCATCTTTTGATATTGTGAATGAAATCGATTTGCAGGAAGTTGATAATGCGGTGAACAATGTGCGCAAGGAAGTCGAGACCCGGTACGACTTCAAGGGCGTGATCACGGAAATGGACTTCAATCGCAAGACGAAAATCCTCTCTCTGGTTACCGGAGACGAGATGAAGATACGGGCCATAAGGGAGATGCTGATCTCGCATTTCGTGCGCCGCAAGGTCGATCCCAAGTCCCTGGAGTTCGGGGAGACCGAAAATACCTCCCGTGGTCAGCTCAAACAGGAAATCAAGCTGCACGACGGCATAGACAAGGATGCCGCCCGCAAGCTGGTCAAGTTGATCAAGGACAGCAAGCTCAAGGTCCAGGCCGCCATCCAGGACGAACAGGTGCGGGTCTCCGGCAAGAAGATCGATGACCTGCAGGAGGTCATGGCGCTGCTGAGAGGGTCCGAGTTCGAGTTGCCCTTGCAGTTCGTGAACATGAAAAAGTAACCGGAGGTGCGCATGCACGCATTCATCATGGGGATTTGGGCCTGGATCATGTCCAATCCGCTGATCGGGTTGGGAGTGGGCGCGGTCGTGGTGTTTCTTTTCTGGAGACAGCCCCGGCAGACCATGAAGCTTCTGATTGCGCTGCTTGTGCTTGTGGCCCTTGGCTACCTTGTATCGGGGATCATCGACTTCGCCATGGACAGCGCCATCGTGAAGGAGCGGATGATAGAGAAGAGTGAATAGTTAATGGTGATTGGTGAATGGAAGGCAGTGAGGGCAAGCCCTTGCAGACTGCACTGCAAAAACAGTTACGAAAGAACCTGATGGTCATTCCCGCGAATGCGGGATATGGTTGGAAAAGTCGCGAAATCCATTCTTTTTAGATAGTTAAAAAGTCGTCATCTCCTTCTTCAAGGGGATGGCGACTTTTTGCAGTTACCGTCTTGCATGCCCTATGTTTTTCCGCACACTATTCACCATTTCATCGTGTCATGGGCAGGAGCATGCGTACGCAGGTGCCTTGGCCTGGCTGGGACGAGAATTCCAGGCGACCGCCATGGTCGTGCATGATGGCCGAGGAGATGGACAGGCCAAGGCCCGTTCCGCCCAGTTCCCGTTTGGTGGTGAAGAACGGGTCCTGGATGTATTTGAGGTCGTGGGGGAGGATGCCGCAGCCGTTGTCGCGCACCTCCACTCCGGCCCAGGCCTTGTCCTCCCCGTATCCGGACAGGACCTGCAGCGTGATCTCGCCGCCCGAGGCGGGCACGGCTTCGCAGGCGTTGACCAGCAGATTGATGAGCACCTGGATGAGGCGTTGCAGGTCTGCTTCCACCAGCACAGGCTCCGCGCCCAGCCTGACGAGATAGCCCGGGGCCGCGGTTTTCAGTTTCTGGCGCACGAAGGCCAGGGCTCCGGCCACGACGCTGTTCACGTCGGTCGTCTCGCGTTCCCCTTCAGGGCGCTGGCGTGAATAGTCCTTGAGTCTTGAAACGATATCCTTGATCCGCTCCGACCCGTCCACCATGCCCTGCAGCAGCAGCGGCATCTGCTGCCTGAGTTCCGAATATTCGAGCCCGCCGAGCACGAAATCCCCATGTTCTTCCTGATATTCGTCCAGCACGTGCAGGGCGTCGGCCCAGACGTCGCGCAGGAGCGGCAGGTTCAGCGTCAGAAAGCTGTTGGGGTTGTTGATCTCGTGGGCCACGCCCGCCACCAGCACCCCAAGGGAGGCCATCTTGTCGGCCTGGATCATCTTCTGTCCCCGGAGTTGGGCCTTGCGCTCGGCTTCCTTGCGGGTCGTGATGTCCGTCAGCTTGCCCTCGATGAACACCGTGCGGCCCTGATCGTCCTTTTCGATCCGGGCGTTGAATTCCACCCAGATTTCACTGCCGTCCTTGCGACGCATGCGGGTCTCGAAATCCTTGAGCACACCGTCGCGGCGCAGGATGGAGAAGACCAGCTCGCGGTCGTCGGGGTCGCAGTACAGCTGGCGGCTGATGTCGGTGATCGTGGACATGAGATCCTGGGGTGAATCGTAGCCCAGGATGCGGGCCATCTCGCGGTTGGCTTCGATGAAGCGTCCCCCGGAGGTGGAGCGGTAGATGCCCTCCAGGGCCTTTTCGAAAATGGCGCGGTATTTCTTGCCTTCCTCTTCACGCTCGTTCCACTCGGTGATGTCGTGGGCAAAGACCACGGCACCCAGAATCTCCCCTCCGCGTTGCAAGGGCACGTAGGTGTTCTGGTAGAAGCCGATCTCTCCTTTGGGTTTTCTGTATTTGCGCCGCAGGATGTAGGATTCGCCGGCCAGGACTCGGTCGAAATTGCGGCGGGAGCTGGCGCGCTCATCGGGCTCGTTCAGGACGTCGAAAACGTGCATGCCGGGGTGGATGTCGAGGTTCCAGTTGTGTTTGACGAATTCCCGGTGGGCCTGGTTGAAGGTGATGTAATTGTAGTTCAGGTCGAGGGAAAAAAGCATGACATTGAGCGGCGTGTCGATCAGGGCGCGCAGGTCCTGCACTTCGCGGGTGAGCTGGCGGTTGGAGCGTTCCAGCTCGCGCAGCCTTTGCAGCAGATCTTCCCGTCCGGCGTTCACTCTTCAGGGTCCTCCATCTGGCGAAGCTTGTTGAGGCGCTTGTTGAGCGCCTGCCGGGACACGCCCAGCATGCTCGCGGCCAGGGCCTGGTTGTTTCCGGTGCGGCGCATGGCCTCGTGCACCAGTTCGGCGCAGACATGCTTCAGGGTCGGCAGTTCCGGGCCGAATTGCAGGCGCGTGCCTTCCCCGGGCTGGACCTTGCGGGATGCGGCGGGATTCTTGCGCACATGCGCCTTGATGCGGTCCAGGTCCAGTTCGTCGTCTCCAGAACAGCTCAGGGCGTCCAGGATCAGGAATCGCAGTTCACGTATGTTGCCCGGAAAGTCGTAGCTTGCGAGCAGGTTCAAAAGCTCGACCGGCACTGCCGGGCGTTTGCGCTGCTGGCAGCCCTGGCGCATGAAGTGGTCGATCAGAAGGGGCAGATCCTCGCGGCGTTCGCGCAAGGGAGGTAGATGCACGTGATGTGCGCGCAGGCGGTAGTACAGGTCGGACCGGAAGCGTTTCGCCTCGGCCATGACGCCGGGGTCCACATTGGTGGCCGCGATGATGCGGGCGTCGGTCTTGCGGGTCACGTCGGAGCCGATAGGCAGGTATTCGCGTTCCTGGACCAGGCGCAGCAGCTTGACCTGCGAGGCCTGGGGGAGGTCGCCGATTTCGTCCAGAAAAAGGGTGCCTGCCTTGGCGTTTTCCACCAGGCCGGGGCGGGCTCTGTCGGCGCCGGTGAAGGCTCCCTTCTTGTGCCCGAACAGGGCGTCGGCAAAGATGTTGTCGTCGAGACCGGCCACGTTGACGGGCACGAATTCGCCCTGCCGTCCGCTCAAATCGTGAATGACCTTGGCCACAAGCTCCTTGCCGACCCCGGATTCGCCGGTGATGAGCACGGGCTGGGTGCTGCGCGCGATGGCCTCGATGTACTGGAAGATGGAGCGCATGGCCTTGGAGCAGGTCACGATGGGCGCAAAGGCCTCGGGGTGCTCCAGGGTGTCCTGCAGGAAGCGGGTGCGCAGACTGCTGTTCTCGCGCTTGAGTTCGCGGATTTCGATGGCGTGCCTGATGCCGGAGACAAGGCTGCTCTTGTCGTTGGTCTTGACGAAAAAGTCGAAGGCGCCGCGTTTGATGCATTGCACCGCCGTCTCCACCTGGCTCATGCCGGTGATGACCAGGATGGGAATGTCCGGATTGGTCGCGGACACGGTGTCGATGAGGTCCTGTCCGGACATGCCGGGCATGGCCAGATCCACGGCCATGACCTCGATTTCGGTCTTGGCCAGGATTTCGGGCACCGTGGTGCTGTCGTTGCAGCAGATGATGTTGTCGATTCCGTGGGATTTGAGGGCCAGGGAAAAGGACCGCAGCCACGTGTCCTCATCATCGACGAGCAGGACGGGATAGGATGGGAATTTCGTCATGTCTGTTTCCTAATCGTATGTGCGTTCGTCAACAAGGGCCGGCGCGCCTTCCGGGATGGTTTCCCCCAGGCCGAGGGTGACCACGACCGGGCGTAGCTTGATCACTTCCTGAAAACCTGCGGCGATGGCGCCGTGGTCCGCCGGGCCATTGGTTTCGATGCGCAGGGTCAGGGTTTCCTTGCCCTCGTCGTTGCTCACCACCACCTGATGACGCAGGACCTGCGGAAAACGGCTCAAGGCCTGCGCGACCTGGGCGGTATAGACGAACTGTCCGCGAACCTTGGCGGTGTCGTCCACCCGTCCCAGAATGCCTTGCAGCTTCGGCGCTGTGCGGCCGCAGGGGCAATCGGCGTCATCGAGGCGCGAAAGGTCTCCGGTGGCCAGGCGGATCAGGGGATAGTCCGGGGTGAACGGCGTGACCACCACCTCGCCGATTTCTCCCGTGGACACAGGGCGGCCCGTGGCCGGATCGCAGATCTCGACGAAACAGCGGTTTGAGAGGTGCATGCCGCCAAGCTCCGGGCACTCGTAGGCGATGCAGCCCACGTCGGCCGTGCCGTAGCCCTGGCGGATGATCATGCCGAACATGTCCTGCACTTCCGTGCGCAGGCTCTCCGGCAGGCGTTCGGCGGCCACAAACGCGACCCGCAGCCCGAAATCCTTTTTCGGGTCGAGCCCCTTGTCCCTGGCCTTTTCGCCCAGGGTCTTGAGAAAACTGGTCATGCCCACGAAGGCCGTCACGGGCAATTCCTGCATGAGCTGCAACTGCACGGAGGAATTTCCCGGTCCGGCCGGGATCACTGCGCAACCCAGGGCGCGCAGGGGTTCTTCGAGCATCAGCCCGGCAGGGGTGAGATGGTAGCTGAAGGTCATCTGCGCCAGATCGCCGGAGCGGAAGCCGGCGGCATGAAAGGCCTCGGTCCAGCCCCAGTAGTCCGGCCCCCGGCCTTCGGGGTCGTAGATGGGACCCGGAGACTGGTAGATGCGCGCCAGAGTTCCCGGGGCGCCGGGCAGAAACCAGGTCAGCCCCTTCTCGCGTTGCAGCCGGGACAGGTCCTTTTTGCGCAGCACGGGGATGGAGGTGAAATCGTCAAGGGAGCGGATTTCGTCCGCCACGACGCCCGCCGATGCGAGCCGTTCACGAAATTCTCCATCAAAGGACAACGCCTTTTTCACCATGGCCTGAATGGAGTTGCGCTGCTTGCCTGCCCTTACGGATCGGGATTCGGTTTCCAGATCGTGATAGTAGCCCTTTGTCCTGTCCATGAACGCTCCGATCAATAGAGGTTTGGAGATGTTTGGAGATGTTTTCAGATGGCCGGGGTCGGCAGGGTGAAGTCACTGCACGGGGAACGGCCCCGAGAGCGACGTCTTCATCCGAGCCAGCGTTTTCTGCGTCTGTAATGCTTGATGTCGCGATAGCTGCGTTTTTCCCCGCCATGTCCGAGGCCAAGATAGAACTCCTGCACATCCGGGTTGCGCAGCAAGTCCTCGCCCTTGCCGTCCATGACGATGCGCCCGTTCTCCATGATATAGCCGTAATCGGCCAGGGACAGGGCCATGCGCGCGTTCTGCTCCACCAGCAGCACGCTCACGCCTTCGGTCTTGTTGATCTTGCCCACTATCTCGAAAATTTCCTCCACCAAGAGCGGCGCCAGGCCCAGGGACGGTTCGTCGAGGAGCAGCAGCTTGGGACTGGCCATGACCGCCCGCCCGATGGCCAGCATCTGCTGCTCGCCGCCGGACATGTAGCCCGCCAGCTGATGGCGGCGTTCTTTGAGTCTTGGGAAATACGCGTACACTTTTTCGGAGTTGTGCGCAAAAAGGCGCGCGGGTTGCGTGTACCCTCCGCAGCGCAGATTTTCCTCCACGGTCAGGTCCTCGAAGATGCGCCGACCTTCCATGACCTGAAAAACTCCGGCCCGGACCAGTTTTTCCGGCACAAGGCGGACAGTCTCCGTGCCGTCGTACATGATGGACCCGGAGGTGACCTTGCCGTTTTCTCCGGCCAGCAAACCGGAAATGGCCTTGAGCGTCGTGGACTTGCCGGCCCCGTTGGCGCCCAGGAGGGTGGTGATGCTGCCCGTGGTCACGTCCAGGGACAGGCCTTTTAAGACCAGGACCACATCGTTGTAGACCACTTCCAGGTTCATCACTTGGAGGATGTTCATGCTTTGTTCTCAAGAAGTTGCTGTTGATTGAAAAGAACCGTCCGCGTGATTGTGGAGGCGGGACCGGTTTGGCGCTTCGCCTCCACAATTTACGCCTAATGGCCGAGCCATTCCTTCTTGCGTTCCAGGGTTTCGGTCTTGACGAATTCGAGCTTGCCGTCCTTGAAGGCGGTGATGTTCACCGAGAGGTTCGGACGGTGGTCGTCGGCGAAGTAGCTGATGGCCGGGGCCAGTCCCTCGGGGTCGAAATCGCGCATGGTTTCGAGTGCGTCCTTGATGCTTTCTCCCGTCACCTCGCCCTTGGCCTTGGCCATTTTCATGCCTTCGCACATGACCATGGCGGAAACGAATCCGCGTACGTAGTGGGTCATCTGCGGCTCATCCTTGGTCAGTTCGCGGATCAGGGCCATGCCCGGCACGTCCTGCCCGTAAATGACTCCGCCCTGCAGGCCGAAGTGGCCGTTGGCCGCTTCGCCGCCAAGCTTGAAGATGTTCTCGTCGCTGCTCCAGATGTTGGTCAGGAAGGTGCAGGTCATGCCGAGCTTCTGGGCGTCCTTCATGATCACGGCCGTGGAAGGGGTGGTCCCGCCGGTCCAGACGAAGTCGGGTCCGACCTTCTTGAGGCTCAAAAGCTGCGGGGTCGCGTCGATGGCTTTCAGGTCCACGTTTTCCTGGCCCACGATCTCAAAACCCAGTTCGGCGGCATATTCCTTCATGGCCGGAATGGGCACCGATCCGTAGGGATTGTCCGGGAAGACGAAGGCCAGCTTGGGGGCGCGCTCTTCCTTCCAGGTCTCGCGCAGATATTTGAGTCCGGCCCGGCCCTGGGTGGAGTAATCCGGCGCGGCGGTGAAATTGTAGGGTGCCTTGGCCGGGTCCATCAGGTGCGCGGAGTAGGAAGCCGAGAAGACCGGGATCTTGTCCTTGGCCACGAACTTGACCAGGGCTTCGGTGTCGCCCGTGCCCCAGCCCTGCATGGCCACGATGCCGCTGGAGGTGAAACGCTTGTAGGCGGCCAGGGCCTGCTGCACGTTGTAGGCGTAGTCGACCTGGATGAGTTCCACGGGTTCGCCGTCTATGCCGCCGTTGTCGTTCAGCCATCCTACATAGGCCTTGATGCCGTCGGCGTAGGGGCCGCCCACGCTGGACGTGGGGCCGGTGAGGTCGGACAGGAGGCCCACCTTGTAGGCGGCCGATGCCGTGCTGATGCTGGCGATGAGGGCCAGGATGGTCAGGGCAAGAAGTTTTTTCATGGTGTCTCCGGATGCGGCAAAAGGTTTCCCCGGCGCGAGAGGGCCGGGCCGTTAGTATGCAAAGGGGTAGAGTTTCCAGTAGGCCTTGGTCAGCCTCCATTTACGGGCCAGTCCTTCGGGCTCGAAGATGAGGAAGAGCACCAGCATGAGCCCGAAGACCCCTTCCTTCATGGGCACGATGATGGCGCTCAGGTCCGGGGCGATGCCCCCCAGGGACGTGGTCAGCAGATTGAGCATCTCCGGCAGCAGGGTGATGAAGATGGCCCCGAAGATGGAGCCCAGGACAGACCCCATTCCACCGATGATGATCATGGCCAGATAGCTGATGGACAGCCCCATGGAGAACTGCTCCGGGGTGATGTACATGGTGTAGTGGGCCCAGAGGCCACCTGCGATGCCGGCCAGGAACGAGCTCAGACCAAAGGCTTGCAGCTTGAAGGCGAAAAGGTTCACGCCCACGTTCTCGGCGGACTGGTGGTAGTCGCGGATGGCCACGAAGGCCCGCCCGGGGCGGGTGCGGATCACGTTGGTCACGACCAGGACGCACAGCACGGTGACCAGCAGGATGAGGTAGAAGATCTTGGAATCGGTGTCGAAGGAATAGCCCATGATTTCGGGCGCATCGACGGGCAGGCCGTTGGCCCCGCCGGTGATGCTTCCGGCATGTAGGAAGACGTATTCCAGGATGAGCTGCGCGGCCAGGGTGGAGATGGCCAGATAGATTCCCTTGAGGCGCAGCGACGGGATGCCGAAGATCATGCCCACCATGGCCGCCACCGCGCCCCCGCCGAGCAGGGCCAGGAAAAAGGGCACTCCCATGTTGGACAGCACCGCCGCGCCGTAGGCCCCGACCCCGACGAAAGCCCCGTGCCCCAGCGACATCTGGCCGCAGACGCCGGTCAAAAGGTTCAGGGACACCGCCCCGATGACCGCGATGAGGATCAGGTTCAGGATGGACATGACGTAGGAGTCCAGAAACTGGGGGCACACCAGCAGGACCGCGAAGAAAAGGGCCAGACAGATTTTCTGGAATTTGGAGGGGAAGAGGCCGTCCTCGCGGGCGTAGGTGGTGTAGAAGAGTCCGCATTTTTGCATGCTCATACCCGTTCAATCTCCTTGGTTCCGAAAAGCCCGTAAGGCTTGATCATGAGAATGATGACCAGGATCACAAAGGAGGCAACCTCCTTGAATCCGCCCAGTCCGAAGAGGTCCTTGGCCGCGCCCTCGCAGATGTTTTCCAGCACCCCGATGATCAGGCCGCCGAGCGCCGCGCCGAGCAGGCTGTCCAGCCCGCCAAGGATCACGGCGGGAAAGACTTTCAGCCCCAGCTGGCCGAGCTGGGCGTTTATGCCGTTGATGTTGCCGAGGATGATGCCGCCGATGCTCGAAACCACGGCCGCGATGCACCAGGACAGGGCGAAGATGGACTTGATGCCGATGCCCATGGACTGGGCGGCCTGCTGGTCGAAGGCCGTGGCGCGCATGGCGATGCCCAGGGACGAGTACTTGAAGAACAGGCTGAAGACCCCGAAGAGCAGCACCGAGAGCCCGAAGGCCGCGACATACACCGGCGCGATGGGCAGGCCCAGAAGCATGTAGGGTTCCTGGGGCAGGATGGCCGGGAAGACCTGGATCTGGGTGCCCCAGACCATCTGCACGAAAGATTTGAGCATGGACGAGAGTCCGATGGTGACCATGATGACGGAGATGATGGGCTCGCCGATGAGCGGCCGCAGGATGAGGCGCTCCACGAGAATGGCCAGGGCGATGGAAAAGACCAGCGTCAGGAGGAAGGAGACCAGAAACGGCAACTGGAACTGCACGGTCAGGGCGAAGCAGATGTACGCGCCGACCATGACCAGTTCGCCCTGGGCGAAGTTGACGACCTTGGTGGCCTTGAAAATGATGACGAATCCCAGCGCCACCAGACTGTAGATGGAGCCGACCACCAGGCCGTTTATGATGAGTTGGAGGTAGTATTCCATAAATGACCTTATGGGTTGTTGCCGTCGGCGGCGTTTTCGCTCCAGAGTTTCTGAAACGCGTGAAAGGCATGGATTCCCGCCTTCGCGGGAATGACATCGACGCAAGGCGGACATGCCGACTCCAGAACCAGAGAGCGCGGTCCACGGACAATCCACCGAGTCATCCCCGCGAAGGCGGGGATCCATCTTCCGTAAAGTTCCGTTTCCATCCTCGTCTCCATCATGACATTCCCCCATCCGTAACGTCGCGGATGCAGATGGCCCCTGTCATTTCGCGGTGCGACCCGTCCTGGTAGGTGATGGCGATGCACAGGTCCGTGTTGTCCGTGCCGTCGTAGAGTGCATGGATCAGCTCCGCGTAACGCTCCCCGATGACCTTGCGCCGGATTTTGCGCGTGCGGGTCAGCTCGCCGTCATCGGCGTCGAGCTCCTTGAAGAGCAGGGCGAAGCGCGTGACCTCGGTGCCGGGCTGCAATGACGGATTGATGGTCCGGATTTCGGATTCGATCAGGTCGTAGAGTTCGGGCTTGGCCGCCAGGTCTTGATAGGTGGTGTAGGTCAGGCCCCTGGATTCCGCCCAGCGGCCCGCGATGTCGCCGTCGAGGCAGATGATGGCGGTGATGAAGTCGCGCTGGTGGCCGAGGACCACGGCTTCCTGCACGTAGGTCGAGAACTTGAGCTTGTTTTCGATGAACTGGGGCGAGAAACGCACCCCCCTGGCCGTGGTCATGACGTCGGAGAGGCGGTCGATGATGACCAGTTGGCCGTTGTCCTTGAAGAAGCCTGCGTCGCCGGAGTGCAGCCAGCCGTCGGTGACGGTCTCGGCGGTGGCGGCGTCGTTGCCGAGGTAGCCCTTGAACACGGCCGCGCTTCTGGACAGGATCTCGCCGTCTTCGGCGATGCGGATCTCGGTCTCGGCTATGGGTTCGCCCACGGATTCGAAACTGACCGCGCCGTCGCGGTGGATGCAGGAAATGCCCGCGATCTCGGTCTGGCCGTAGATCTGCTTCAGGTTCACGCCCAGGGCGTGGAAAAAGGTGAAGGTGTCGGGGCCAAGCGGCGCGCCGCCCGTGGACGCCGAACGCACGCGCGAGAAGCCGAGCCGGTCGCGCAGGGCCCTGAAAAGCCCCCAGTCGGCCAGCCTGTTGGCCATGCGCAGGCCCGCGGACGGCGTTTCGCCGCGCAGCACGGTGCCTGCGTACCTGAGCCCGATGGGCATGAAGATGTTGAAGAGAAAACGCTTGAAGCGGGTTGTCTCCATGATGCGCACCCGGACCTTGGCGGCCATGTTCTCCCAGACTCTTGGCGGCGAGAAGATGAGGTGCGGCCCGATTTCGCGGATGTTTTCCTGCACCGTGTCGGGTTCCTCTGGGAAATTGACGCAAAAGCCGAACAGGAGAGCCGAGGACACGGCCATCATCTGCTCGCCCATCCAGGCCAGGGGCAGGAATGACACGAACTCGTCGCTTGCGTGTTTGGGATCGGACAGGCCCAGATTCCAGGCCATGGACAGAAGGTTCCTGTGCGAGAGCATGGCCAGCTTGGGCCGTCCTGTGGAGCCGGAGGTGGTGGCGATGAGCGCTGTGTCGTCGGGGGTGACGTCCTTGATCCATTGCTCGAATTCGTGCGCGTGGTCCTGGCCCAGTTTGCGGATGTCATCGAAGGATTTGAGTCCCGGCGCATCGTAGCCGATCAGCCCCTTGGAATCGTGATAGATGATGTATTCCAGCAGCGGCAGATCGTCCCGGATGGACAGGATCTTGTCGACCTGCTCCTGATCCTCGGCCACCACCAGCCGGGCCTTGGACAGCTCGAAGACATAGCCGATCTCCTCGCCGGGCGAGTCCTGGTACAGTCCGAGGGACACCCCGCCGAGGCCCTGGATGGCCAGCTGGGCCCAGAGCCACTCCGGACGGTTGTCGCCGATGATGACGATGATGTCTCCCCGGCCAAGGCCCAGCGCCCTGAGCCCGGCGGCGAACTCGGAGGTGATGGCCCAGTATTCGGCATAGGTCACGGGTTTCCAGATGCCCAGGGTCTTTTCGCGCAGGGCCGTGCGGCCGGGACGATTGCGGCTGTTTTCAAGGAGCAGGCTTGGCAGGGTGGTATCGTACGGAGCGGTCATTCAGCGTCCCTTATACAGGCCGTCATCGTCGCCGAGGTAGGCGCTGATGACTTTGGGATTGTTCTGGATTGCCTCTGGCGTGCCGCTGGCCAGGACACGGCCGAAATCGAGCACGACGACATGGTCGGAGATGTCCATGACCACGCCCATGTCGTGCTCCACCAGAAAGACGGTCACGCCCCATTCCTCGTTGATGTCCAGGATGGAGCGGGCCATGTCCTCGGTTTCCTCCAGGTTCATGCCCGCCATGGGTTCGTCGAGCAGCAGCAGTTCGGGTTCGGCGGCCAGCGCGCGTCCGAGCTCGACTTTTTTCTGCACCCCGTAAGGCAGGTGCCCGGCGATCTGGTGGCGGTAGGGCGAGAGGTTCAGGAAATCGATGATGTCTTCCACGCGCTCCCGATGACGGGTCTCTTCGGCGCGGGCCTTGCCCAGGTAGAAGATGGAAGCCAGCAGCCCGTAGTTCAGGCGTGAGTGGCGACCGACCATGAGGTTGTCCAGGACCGAGAGCCCCCGGAAGAGGGCGATGTTCTGGAAGGTCCGGGCCAGTCCGAAGCCCGTGCGCTTGTGCGCGGGCACGCCGGAAAGCTCCCGGCCGTCCATGCTGATTTTGCCCTTGGTCGGGGTGTAACGGCCGGAGATGCAGTTGAGCATGCTGGTCTTTCCCGCGCCGTTGGGCCCGATGAGAGAGCTGATGCTGCCTTTTTGAACGGAGCACGAGACCCGCGAAAGGGCGGCCACGTTCTTGAAGGTCAGACTGACCTCCTTGATTTCGAGCAGGGCGCTACTGCCATTCATGCTTGAAATCCTCGGGGCCGACCACGTCGTAGCTGGCTTTCTGCAGGGCGGCCGCGATGGACGACGGGTTGGGCGTGTCCACGCGGATGACGACCATGCGCCGTTCCCTGTGCGTGAAGGTGCCGGTGGAGATGATGGAATACCCCATGGCGTCGATGATGCCCGAGACTTCGCGCAGCACGCCGGGACGGTCCACGACCTCGAAGACGATGCGCGAGCCGCCCTGGCCGTAGCCCATTTCCTCGGCCAGCACTTCAAGCATGATGGTGCGGTTGATGTAGCCGATGAGGTCGCCGTCCTGATCGACCACGGCCAGTCCGGCCAGGTTCTTGGCGTGCATGAGCATGGCGGCGGTCTCGATCTCCGTCTCGGGGGTCACGGGCGTGATGTCCGTGCGCATGATTCGCCCGACGGTGAGCTTGGACAGAAGATAGTTGATCTCGTGCTTGTCCAGACCCGTGGCCAGCGAGGGCATGGCGGCGCTTATGTCCTCGGTGCGCACGTATCCGATCAGTTTTTCGTCCTTGACCACGAACAGCATCCAGAGTTGCTGCTCATCCATGAGCCGCTGCGCGTCCTCGACCAGTGCATCCGGTGGCATCGCTATGAAATTCTTAAGCATTTTAAGCCCGACAAACATGATTGCTCCTTTTTCGTCGTATGCGGGAATGTTTTCCTAATAGAAAGGTTCGTGCCAAAAAGGTTCGCTCGTGCCAGAACGGCGTTGAATGATGTATTGAAGTGGATTAATATTGTACAATTTCAGGTTGTTGTGTTATATTTGTGGAAACTTTTCGCGGTTGGCGAATTTACTGGTCAAGGTGCGGAATTGGCAGAATGGGCGAGGGGGTGAGCAACTTTTATTGAGGATATTTGGTGCGATGCATCAAGTCCCCTGGCTACGACGCAGTGAACCAAGAGCAACTTTTATTGCATTGGCATTAAAAGTTGCGAAGTGTGGTGAAGAAAAGACCGTTTCTTGCGTTGTCCATACAGAACTGCTAAAATATTCATTGCCTGAAAGTATTGAATATCCGCAGCTCTCCCTCGGGTACCTCCTCAAGCTGGTCGCGCCCGGAGTAAAATGGAGGCGTCTATGTTGGGTGTCCGAGTGGCGTGTTGCCTTGTGTTCGTTTTTTTTGGATCGGTCGCCCTGGCCCGGACGCCAGTGGTTCTGATCATCGAGAGTTATCACCCGGTGCTGGCCTGGACCGCCCAGTGCGAGGAAGGCATTCGTCAGGCCCTGGGCGAGGGATTTGATGTCCACTCCTTCTTCATGGATACCAAGAGGATTCCCGAATCTGATTTTGCATTGAGCGCCAGCAGGGCCTGGGAAGCCGTTCAAAGCATCGAACCTGACCTGGTCATGCTCGGGGACGACGACGCCTTGAGCATGCTCGGTCCGCGAGTGGCGCAAACGGGCATCCCGATTGTCTACTTTGGCATCAACAACAATCCGCGCAACTACTTCACGCAACTTCCCCGCAACATGGCCGGAGTGTTGGAACGCACCCCAGTGATCCCCTGGTTGCGGCATCTGACCGAAATCATGCCCCTGGCGCGCCGTGTTCTCGTACTGTTGGACAATAGCCTGACCTCGGTTTCCATCGTCGATCTGGTTTTTCAGGGCCGTCCGTCTATCCATGTCGGAAGGCTGGACGTGCAATTTCACGTGGCTTCCGACTGGGCCGACTGGCAAGATCGGATTCGCGGGGCTTCGGATTACGATTTTGTACTCACGCCGACCTTCCACGCCGTGCGAGGCTCAGAGGGCTATGTCGACATCCCGGTCGTGGTTTCGTGGACATCCTCCAATAGTCCGGTCCCGGTCTTCTCGAATCAGGATTACACTATCGGCGAAGACGGTTTCACCGGAGCGTTGGTTCTGGTGGGTACGGAGCATGGCCGCCTTGCCGGGGAGATAGCCCGTGGAATTCTGGAAGGAACGTTTTCGCCTCAGAATGCTCCATTCCTGACGGACAGGGCGGGACAATTTTACTTCAGCCGCAAGCAACTGGAACGGTTTGGCATTCTTCTTCCCGAGGAAATTCGGCGCAACGCCCTTCTTTTGGACTGACCCCGCACAGCTTCTTCTTTTTCATATCCCCTCCATTGCAGCCTTGCCTTTCACGACAGCCCCCTTCTTCTTCGATTCGATCCCGGTTGGATTGTCATTTTTCAAAGTCCCCCTTGTTTTATTCGCGTGCCTGTTGACAGACCGTGATAGCGGGACTATTTTGAACATAATTTCAATATAAAACAAGGAGAGCGCGTGGGACGCAGGAGAAAATGCAGATTTGTGGCCGATGTGCCTGAAGTGACGGTTTTCAAGCCCGTGGGCGTGCCCATGGGGCGGCTGCACGGTGTGGTGATCGGGCTCGATGGCTTCGAGGCCATGCGGCTGGTGGACGGCGAGGGTATGAGTCAGGCGGACGCAGCCTTACGAATGCAGGTCTCCAGGCCGACGCTGTGCCGCATCCTGGGAGAGGCCCGGACCCAGACGGCGCGGGCTCTCTCGCGTGGCTGGGTCATACGTATCGATATAGAGGGCGAGCACACCGTGACGGGCGCCGATTTTGAGGAAACGACTCCGTGTTGTCTGCGTGGCAAGATCTGCGCAAAGGGCGCGGGGCAAATGCAGGGAGAACGATCATGCCAGGACGAACAGGACAAGGCGGCGGTGGAAGAGGACAGGGCGGACGCGGTCAGGGCGGGGCAGGCCAGGGCGGGCAGGGCGGTGGATGTCGCGGCAGGCGTCCGGGTTGCGGCGCCGGAGGCGGTCAGGGTGGGGCCGGACAGGGTGGAGCCGGCCAGGGGCGGGTCCGTCGCGACGGATCCTGTCTGACCGACGACAAGGCTCCGGCTTCGCCGGGGATTGACACCGTGAAATCCGAGGAATAAATGCTCGTTTGAGCAAAACGGAGGTGCCATGCCACGACCCAGGAAATGCCGTCGCATCGAAGGATGCCCCAAGGCGTCGTTTTTCAAGCCGCAGGGAATTCCCCTGCGCGAACTGACGGAAGTCTATCTGTCCATGGATGGTTTTGAAGCCCTGCGCCTGTCCGATTACGAAGGGCTTGGCATGGAGGAAGGCGCCGAGCGCATGCATGTTTCCCGGCACACTTTCGGCCGCATCCTTGGAGATGCCCGTCGCGTCGTGGCCAAGGCGCTGGTGGAAGGATTGGCTCTGCACATCGCCCATGATGCCCAGATGCCGTGTTTTCAACTGAATCCGGACCGTGTGGCGGCCCGCAAGAAGGAGCTTAGCATGACCAAGATAGCCATTACCAGTGAAGGCCCGAATATGACGGATCGCGTTGATCCGCGTTTTGGCCGCGCGGCGGGATTCGTCGTCGTCGATCTTGAGACCATGGAGTCCACGTACATCGACAACGGCGGCTCCCAGACCCTGTCCCACGGGGCCGGAATCCAGGCCGCCGAAAACATCATCAATGCCGGAGCCTCGGTGCTTCTGACCGGCAGTGTCGGCCCCAAGGCTTTTGCGGCGCTGAAGGGCGGCGGTGTCAAGATCGGCCATAACATGAGCGGCGGCACCGTGGCCGATGCGGTGGAGGCATTCAAGGCCGGCAAGGTTGAATTCACCGACTCTCCAAACAGATAGGGTGCCATCATGATCGTTTCGGTTGCCAGCGGAAAGGGCGGGACGGGCAAGACCACGGTCACGGCCTCTCTGGCCGTTTCCTGGTCCCGGCCTCTCATGGCCGTTGATCTGGATGTGGAAGAACCAAATCTTCACCTGTTCTTGAAACCGGAAGTCACGGACACCGACGTCGTGACCATCGAAGTGCCCGAAGTGGACGAGAGCAAGTGCACGCATTGCCGCAAGTGCGCCGAGCTGTGCCAGTTCAAGGCCATCGCGGTCATGGGCAAGGCCATCATGACCTTTCCGGAGATGTGCCATGGTTGCGGCGGATGCATGGCCATCTGTCCCGAAGGCGCCATCGGCACGGGAACTCGCGAGCTTGGCGTCATGGAACGCGGTGTTGCCCGGGGCGCGTTGCCGTGCCTGACCGGGCGGCTGCGCGTCGGCGAGGCCATGAGCCCCCCGCTCATGCGGCACGTGCGTTCATGCATGAGGGCAGAGAGCGAGGAGCGGTCCCTGGACGTGCTCGTCGACGCCCCTCCCGGCGTGAGTTGCCCGGCCATGAGCGCCGTTGCCGACAGCGATGTCATCGTGCTGGTCACCGAGCCCACGCCGTTCGGCTTTCATGATTTCAAATTGGCCTTCGAGGCGTTTTCCCCCTACGGCAAGCCCATCGCCGTGGTCATTAACCGGGCTGGTCTGGGAGACAAGCGTGTCTACGAATTCTGCACGGCCCAAAACCTGCCTATCCTGGCCGAAATTCCCTACCGCCGCGACATCGCGGAGCATTACTCCAAAGGGATGATCCTGGCCGAAATGGATGAGGGCTTGGGCGAACTGTTTGTCAAGCTGGGCCAGGACTTGCGGCGTATGGCCAAGGAGGCCCGAAATGCGTGAGGTAGTTGTGATCAGCGGCAAGGGCGGCACCGGCAAGACCTCTCTGACTGCCGCGTTCGCCCATTTGGCCGAGAGCAAGGTGATCTGCGACCTGGACGTGGACGCGCCGGATCTGCATCTTCTGCTGGATCCCGCCGTCGTTCGCGACGAGGCCTTCATTTCCGGGCACGAGGCTATCATCGATCCGGAAAAGTGCTCGGGCTGTGGCCTGTGCGCATCCATGTGCCGGTACGATGCCATCGATCAGGACGGTGACGTGTACCGCATCGCCCCGCTGCGTTGCGAGGGCTGCAAGGTCTGCGTGGCTTTCTGCCCGGAGCAGGCCATAGATTTCCCCCCCCGTCACTGCGGGCAGCATTACATGAGCGAGACCCGTTTCGGTCCGATGGTGCATGCGCAGCTTTTCCCAGGGCAGGAGAATTCGGGGCTTCTGGTTTCGCGCCTGAAGAAAGAGGCCCGCGTCCTCGCCGAAGAGCGCGGCCTTGAGCTCATCCTGTGCGACGGCGCGCCAGGCATCGGTTGTCCGGTCATCGCTTCCCTTTCACAGACGGATCTGGCCGTGGTCGTGACCGAACCAACTCCATCGGGAGTGCACGATCTGGAGCGGGTGGCCAGCCTGTGCGATCATTTCCGCACCAGGGTCGCGGTCGTGGTCAACAAGCATGACCTCAATCCAGAGCAAACAAGTCGAATTGGTGCGCTGTGCAAGGAAAAGGGCTACACACTGGCTGCGCTGCTGCCTCATGACACGGCGGTCACCGAGGCCATGGTCCGGCGGCAGGCCATTACCGAGGGCGAAGACAGTGCCATCGCCACGCAGGTCCGGCAGGCGTGGCGGACCATCACGGATCTTTTGCATTCATAAGTTTATCGAACAAGGAGAAACACGTTCATGGAAAAAGTAAGAATTGCAGTCCCTTCGGCGCTCCCGGGCGGACTTGAAGCAGAAGTCGGCGCCCATTTCGGGCATTGCGACCTGTACACCATCATCGACGTAGAGGGCGGTTCCGTGGCTCAGGTCAGCACCCTCCCCAACGTCCCCCATGCCCAGGGCGGCTGCATGGCCCCCGTCAATCATCTGGCCAGCAACGGGGTAAACCTGCTCATTGCCGGCGGCATGGGCATGCGTCCGCTTATGGGTTTCAACCAGGTCGGCATCCAGGTTTTTTACGGCGCCGGCGCACCGAGTGTCGGAACGGCCGTGGATGCGCTCCTGAAGGGCGCGCTGGTGCCCTTCACCCAGGAATACACCTGCGGCGGCGGTCAATAGCCATCCTCCTGGCCGGACGATTTCGCCGTTGGAGACCGTTCGGCCTTTTTTTCAAGCATCTTTGAAGGAGATCGACATGCAGGTGGTCATTGTCACCGATCGGAACGAAGCCCTGCACGACTTCGCACAGGGCCTGGGGGGCGATGTCGAGTGGGCGAACAGCACGGAAGATGTACTGAACCGTGCACAGACCCCGCCCTGGCAGCTTGTCGTGGTCGATGCCATGACGCCCGGGATGGACTACAAGGCCTTTGTGATGGATTTGCTGCGCGTCAACGCCATGCTCAACACCGTGGTCATCACGGACATGAGCGAGGAAGATTTTCACGAGGACAGCGAAGGACTCGGAGTGCTTTGCGCCGTGCCCGGGAACCCGAAGTGGGATGACGGGGCCAAGGCCATGAATCTGCTTTGCGTGCTTTACGGAATGGGCTGAAAAAGGCCGGATGAAAACTTGAAGGGGGAGTGCGGGCAATCGCGCTCCCCCTTTTTCGTGTCTAGTTGTACTCGTTCATGGCCGCGTCGGCGTAGGTGTCTTCGAGCACTTTGCGCAGACGGAAGGCGCCTTCGATCATGGGGGCGAGCTTGGGCAGGCCGTCGATCTTGTCGACATAGCTGAAGGCGCCCATGACTTCGGCCAGGCGGCGGGTCTCTTCGCTGCCGTGACCGGTGAAGAGGACGACCTGGATCTTGGAGTTGATGGCCTTTATCTGTTTGAGGGTTTCGATGCCGTCGATGCCGGGCATCTCGATGTCGAGAACCACGACATCGTAGCTTTTCTTCTTGACCATCTCCAGGGCGTCGTCACCTGTGTGGGCCACATCCGGAGACACGCCATACAGGATATTCAGGCGATCGGCGAGAATGCGGCAGAGATCCTTCTCGTCGTCCACGATCAGAAGCTTCATCTTGTTCATGTTCATTCCTCCTTGGCAGATGCCGGTTCTTCCGGCCCGTTATGTTCGTTGTGTGCATGCACGGCCATGGGCACCGTTATGGTGAAGGTTGAGCCATGCCCAGGTGTGCTGCGCACGGATATGCTCCCTCCCATGGCCTCGATGATGCCGTGACAAATAGCCAGCCCCAGTCCAATCCCCTTGCCCACCTCCTTGGTGGAGAAAAAGGGTTCGAAAATTCGTGTCAGCAGATGCTCTTCCATGCCGCAGCCCGAATCCTGGACCGAAATCCGCAGCCGGGCGTCTTCGATGCTGCCCTGCAAACGCAGCAGGCGCTCCTTGGCGGGCGTTGATTCGAGCGCGTCCAGGGCATTGTCGACGAGGTTGCCCAGGACCTGGTTCCACTCCGAATCCGGCAGGCGGATTCCTTGCAGCGGTTCCGGCCAGAGCTGCTCGACCCTTGCGCCCATCTGCTCGATCCGGTTCCGGCGTGCATCGAGAACATCCTGCGCCAGTTCAGGGAGACTTGCGGTCGTTCCCTTAGCGTCCAAGGCGCACCTCAAGGTCAGCAGCTTGGAGGTGATGGCCTTGCAACGCAGGCCCTGGCGCCGGATCAGGTCTATGGATTCGAGAATCTGCTCTCGGCTGTTGTTCTCAAGAACCACGTCATCCAGGATTTCTTCGATCCATCCCGCCTCATTGAGCACGACCTGTAACGGGTTGTTGATCTCGTGGGCCACGCCCGTGGCCAGCTCCCCCATGGCGGCCAGCTTGGCCGTTTCGGCCATGCGCTGCCTGGACATGTTTTCCATCCGCCGTCCTTCGGCTTCCCCGATGGCCGCAACCAGGACGTTTATGTCCGCCGGCTTGGTCAGGTAATCCCTGGCGCCGCCTTTCATGCCGGCCACAGCCGTGCCCAGGGTGGTGTCGGCCGTGAGCAGGATCACTTCCGGAGCAGGTTTTTCGGCCCGCAGGGCGTCCATGGTTTCAAGTCCGCTCATGCCCGGCATGGTGATGTCGAGGACCACGACCTCCGGTGCAAAGACCTTCGCGACCGCCAAGGCTCCCTGCCCGTCATACGCTGTCCGGACCTCCATGCCGCGCGTGCGCAGCCGCTCGGAGAGCAGGTCCGTGAAATCGCGTTCGTCGTCAACGACCAGGACTCGTACCATATCGATTTACCGCTGGGGATGTTGGTTGCCTTGGGTCACGGTACGGACACTCTCTATCAACGTGTTGATATCAAGAGGTTTTTTGTGATACATCGCCGCCCCTAGATGGACGCAGGTCTCAAAGTCCATGTCCGAGCCATGCCCGCTGAGCATGATCACGGGGAGGCCGGGCCACTGCTTGCGGATGCGGCGCAACACCTCCACGCCGCTGATTCCCGGCATGCGCAGGTCGAGCACGATCACGTCGGGCGGATCCTCGGCGATCATGTCCAGTCCGCTTTGACCGTCAAGGGCCACCTTGGCCGAGAATCCGCGCATCTCAAGCCGCTCTTGCAGCGTGGTCACGAAAGCTTCTTCGTCATCAATGAGCAAAATGCTGGGTTCGTCCATGTGCTCCTACCGCGATTGTGATCTCAAGACTGAACGGGAAAAAAGAGCCGCAGCGAACTGCCGTCCCACTCCACTCGACCCGGCGCAAGCATCGCCCCCAAGGCGGCGACTCCGTCCGGGTCGGGACTCACCCCGTCCGGGGGATAAATGGTCAGGACATGAAAATCTGCTCCGCCTTCAAGGCCGACACGCAGCACGCCTTCTTTGGTGCCCGTACCCACTGCCCACTGCAGCGCCCTGTAACCGCTCATGAGCACCTGCAGGGCGCCCATGGAAACGGGCAAGGCGTTGGGCGGGGCCGTGAGGGTCAGGGCCGCGCCTTTCAAACGTACGTAACGATCGGCCAGTTGGGACAGTGTCTTGGAGTAGGCGGTCAGGTCGCAGCATTCGAGCAGATCCGCGTCCGGCGTATGGGCCAGCCGGCTGGTGGCGTCCAGCAACCCCTTGCCACGGTCCACCTGGAAGGTGATGTTCTCAAGGGTGCGCTCCATGTTGGGCTTGTGCTTGAAATCGACCCTGGAGTTGACTTTGAGGATGTCACCCATGAGGCCCGCCGATTCCCGGATGATGGCCAGAATGTTCTGCATTTCGTGCATGTTCTGAGCCGTGACAGCACCCATGAAACGCGCTTCTTTCGGGATTTCAGACATGTTGAATTCCTTCCGGCGGATTGATGGCCTCGTTGATGGTTCGGATCAGTTCTTCGAGATCAAGGGGTTTTGTCAGATAGGCAAAGGCGCCGTGGCGCATGCCATCGATGCCGTCACGCGTCTTGCCCTGCCCGGTAAGCAGGATGACCTGGACCGTCGGGTGCTCGCTTTTGACCTTCTGCAGTACTTCGATTCCCTTCATTCCCGGCATCATGACGTCCAGCACGATCACCTGCGGCACATTGTCGGCCACGGCTTTGAGGGCCGATTCTCCGTCATGGACAACGCGGGCGTTGACCCCTCTGAGTTCCAGACGTTCGGCCAGGGTGACGATGAAATCGACTTCATCGTCCACCAACAGGATGTTCCATGTGTTCATATCCATGATTAACCTTCCACAGGGTGTTTGGGCAGCAGGATGGTCATGGTGGTGCCCTCGTTCAATTTGCTCTTGACCTTGATCTCTCCGCCCAGGCGTTTGACGATGCCGTAAGTGATGGACATGCCAAGTCCGGTGCCTTTTTCCTTTTTGGTGGTGAAGAACGGTTCGAACATGTTCTTCGCCGTCTCGTCGGACATGCCGCATCCATTGTCCTCGATGGAGATGGCGACATAGTCGTCATCCACGTTCCAGCTGGAGAGCACGATCCGCCCACCGTCGGGAACGGCGGCCAGGGCGTTGTTCAGGATGTTGAGAAAGACCTGCTGAATCTGGCCGTGATCGGTGGCGATGTTTGGCAGATTCATGGAGAGCTCGCGCTTGAGTTCGATATTGCGGTATTGGGCCTCGCGTTCGAGAAAGCCCAATGTTTCGACCAGCACGGCGTTCAGGTCCAGAATCTCGATCTTGACGTCCATGCGCTTGGCGAAGCTGAGCATGCGGTGGGTGATGCCCCGGCAGCGATCCACGGATCTGAGAATGGACTCGATCTGTCTGGCAAACTTGTCCTTGTCCGGAAAGTCGGGCCGCAGGTCCATGATGTCGCGCATGAGCCCGGCCTTTTCGTTGATGATGGCCAGAGGGTTGTTGATTTCGTGCGCGACGCCCGCGGCCAGGCGACCGATGGAGGACAGCTTCTGTGAATGCTCCATCTGGTGGATGGCGCCGAGGCGCTGTTCGTCGCTTTCCTGCAAACGGTTGATGAGCACGCTGGTCAGGCGGTAGACGGCGATGAAGATGAAGATGACGCCGGTGACAAAGATGACAAGCAGGTCAAGGCGAACCGTGTACCAGGTGCTGAAGAACGTCGGCTTGAGCTTGACGGCCACGAGAACGAAGTCCGAGTCGGCGATGAAGGCCGAAGCGATGAAGATGTCGTTCTGATCGGGGTCGCGGATACCCTGCACGTTGGATTCGAAATTCGTTGGCGGCAGGCTGAAGGGCAACATGTCCAGCACCTTCCCGTAGCGTCGCGATTCGGTCTGCAGGACTCCGTTGCGATTGACCAGAAAGGCGTCGCTGCCCGGTTCGAGGCCCATGGCCGAGATGATGCGGTCAAAATGCATGGTGTCGAGGGTGGCCCGCAGAATCCATGACTGACCGCTTTCCGTGGTGTGCCGCACCGCGATGACCACATGGGGAAATTTGCGAAAACCCAGGAATACGTCACTTATGTACGTGCCCTTGAACTGGACCTGGTGAAACCAGTCCTGGGAGGTGTAGTTGCGGTCCTTGAGATCGTAGGGGCCGGCGTAGCTGACCTGGTTGCCGGCGGTATCGATGAGCCCGAGATCGACAAAGCCGGTGAATTCGCGGCGCATGACCTGAAAGATGCGCTGCAGGTTGGCGTCGTTGGAGAGTTCGTCGAAGGAGTAGGCCGAGGCGATGAAGCTCACCGCCGAGGTCCGTTCGGCCAGGAAAAGCTCGAAGGAATGCTTGGCCTTGCCCACCAGCGCCCTGAGCGGGGCCTGGATTTCGGCCGACATGGAGCTCTGGTGCTCGTAATAATTGATTGCGGCCAGCGAGAGCAGCGGCAGCAGGGTGACCAGGGCCATGAGCGAAACGATCTTGCGCCGCAACAGTTTGTAGCGGTCGGGAGAATTGATCTCCGTGGCCAGATCGGCCTTGATGGCTTCCATGGGGCCGGACAGGATTTTTTTCATGTCGTTTCCAATGCCCGGTCGTAGAGGATGTCTCCGGCTTTGAGTGTTCCTTCCGTCAGGCGGGAGACAACGCGTTCCACCGGACCCATGACCGAGTCGATGACGTCGATGCGCTTCCAGCGCAGATAGTGGTAATACTCGTCCTCAATGCCTCCGCAGACGATGGTGCCGATGTCCCTGGAAAGGGCCAGATCGCAAAGTTCGTCTCCGGAAGCGTAAGCCAGAAGAAAGGACTTGCGCAAGACGATTTCTCCGCTTTCGGAAATGGTCAGCAACAGGGCTTCGGTAGTCAGGTCGAAGCGAGGGGCGATTTCGTCCTTGGCGACGGTGATCAGCACGCGGCGTTCCATTGCTATCGCTCCTCCGTGTTCTTGCGACCGGCCTTGCGACTCTTTTCCACCGGGCGAACAGGCGCTTCGGTTTCGGCGTCGTCCGTCAGGTGCATGGGCAGATGCTCGGTCCGGATGGTGTCGCCGCTACATACCATGGCGGCGAATTCCATGATGTTTTTGAGCTCGCGCACGTTGCCCGGAAAATCGTGGGCGTACACATGGCGCTGGGCTTTGGGGCTTATGGCGGCGATGTTCTTTTTGAAACGCGTCGCATAATGGCCCATGAAATGATGCAGCAGGAACCCGAGGTCTTCCCCGCGATCCTTGAGCCTGGGCAGGTGCAGGCGGATGGCTGAAATGCGATGGAAAAGATCCTCCCGCAGACGCCCCTCCTGCACCAGCTTTTCCGGCGACTCGGCCGTGGAAGCCATGAGCCGGGCGTTTGCCCGCATGGGTTTGCCCGCGCCGACAGGCAGAATGGTGCCCTCGTCCAGAAATCTGACCAGACTGCTTTGCTGCGAGAGAGGCAGATCCGCGATTTCCGAGAGGTACAGGGTTCCGCCCTGGGCCTGCTGGAACCTGCCGGACTTGAGTTCTCCGTCCGGCCCCTGCATGCGTCCGAACAGTTCGGCGTCGAGCAGTTCGGAGGGCATGGGCCCGCAGCTGAAGCGCACGAAAGGCTCGCGTGATCGTGGCGAGGCCTTGTGCACCGATTCGGCCAAAAGATCCTTGCCTGTGCCGGTTTCGCCGGTGATCAGCACCGGAGTGTCGTGCTGAGCGATGACAGGCACAAGGCCGAGAATCTTTTTCATGCCCGGGCTGCGTCCCACGATTTGGCCGTGGTCCGCGACCTGGGACAGGCGTGCCTCGATTTCCCGCAGGGCCGTCAATTCTTCCACCACGTCGAGCACGCAGATGGGCCGGTTGTTTCCATCCAGAACGCGCACCGGAGTGATGCGGACGGGAATCTTGCGGTGATGACGGTTGATGCAATCGGTCTCGATCCCGACTCCCGGAACCGTCTCCTTCCCGTGGGGACAGTCCTGCAGGCAGGCCCGGCTGCGCAGGACGTGCCTGCAAGGCAGCCCGCGCACTTCTTCCCGGTTGTACCCGGTCAGGGCTTCGAGGGCCTTGTTGAGCATGAGGACATGCCCCTCGTTGTCCAGGAGGGCCACCCCAACGGGCAGCCCATCCAGAAGGGAGGGCAGGTCCGGGCAATCGGTGCCGATCAATTCTTCAATCCGTTTGAGCACGAGCCTCTCCTTTAGTGCGCGCCGCCTCCGACGATTCCGGATGCCGCGAAGCAGAGGACCAGGACTTCAAGAAACGCAATGATGGCGAACACGAAGTCCTTTTTCTTGAGGTAGGCAAGGGTGACCGGGATGTAGGCCACGATGGTCAGGCCGCCCAGAAGCGCGATTCCAAGGAAGTTCAGGAAGTCGCCGTTGGACAGTAGGGTCGCCCAGCCCCAGCCGGTGGGCACGTTGTTGTCCGCGAGATACTGTCCCACGGGCAACCCCCAGTATTTGATCACGTTGTCCATGGACACGTAGGGGTCCATGATGCCGGTGACGTAGAGCAAGTATGTTACCAGCATGAGCGCGAGGCCGCTCCAACATCCGTAGAAGAGGATGTTTGCGTATGCGATCTGTTCGGCAGGCGCGTTGGTATCGGGTTTATTCATGTCTTTTCTCCTTAGATTCTGGAATATGTTAGAAGCCCAGGCCCTTGGCCAATGCCTTTCCACCCGCGAAGAGCAGCACGCCGATGACCATGTAGCGGATGAAGGTGGGCTTGGCGATGGCCAGCAGGCGCACGCCGACGAAAGAACCCATCATCAGTCCCACGATGGAGGGAATGGCCATGAGCGGGATGACGCAACCCTGGTTCAGATAAACCCAGGCGGCGGAGGTATCGGTGATGGAGAGGAGAAATTTGCTGGTGCCGACGGCGACCTTGAGCGGCGCGCCCATGAGCAGGTTCAGGACGGGAACGTTTGCCCAGCCTGCGCCAAGTCCGAACATGCCGGCCATGATGCCGATGACGATGAAGAGCAGGAGGCCCATGACGGTGCGGTGTGTTTTCCACTCCACGATCTCGCCGGTGGCAGGTTCCATGTAGGCGCCTCTCATTCCAAAGGCCAGGCTCAGGGCGTCCTGCTTTTCAACGACGGGACGGGCCGTGTTCTTGGAGAGCAGAAGCAGGATGGCGATGCCCATGATGGTGCCGCCCAGGCACATCTGGACGATGTGGTTCGGCAGGGCAAGGCCAAGGAAGGCGCCGGCGATGGCGCAACTTGATGCTATGAGCGCCACCGGAAGAGCCAGGCGCAGGCTGGCCAGGTTGCGCTTCAGCAGACCGGGACCGGCGGCGAGGGCTCCGGCCAGGGCCACAAGCAGGCCCGCGCCACGGACAAAGTCAAGATGGAAGGGGAAAAATCCGCTCACCAGCGGCACGTAGAGCACGCCGCCGCCAACACCGGCAAGAACCGCGATGATGCCAAGTATAAAACAGAAAAACAGCAAGATGGTAGGCCAGGCCCACCAGGGCAGGGCGGAAGATGTGCCCGTGGCTTCCGCCAGCTGTTTGGCTGCTTCATCCGCGAGTTCGGGGTTATTGCTAGCCCAAGACAAAGTGACCAACAGGAGTGCGCCCATTGCGGCCCCTCCCAGAATTCGCATCCACTTCGTGTTCAGTTTCATTCCTGTTTCGCTCCCGTTTACACGTTTCCTCAAGCATTGATTGATTCAGCACCACGATGCACAGCGCATCCGAAGCTCTATCTAGGCAAGGAGCGTGCCAGCACGGAAATTCACGCCGGCCGTGTGTTGACGTGTGCGAACGCAGGGAGTAAACGGCAAAATATTGCCGCAATCGGCAAGTTTGTTCCTTTTTTCTCAATCGGCCGGTAGGTCGGGAGGGGAATTTTCAAGCCGTCCTTCCGGTTTTTCAGTATGCGTAATAAAGGACATAATTAATGGAATTTCGAGCGGATAGCGGTAAAAAAGCCAGGGGTCGGGGGCGCGTTCGAGCTGGCAATAATTTGCCGAATGCTCCGGAGGATTCCGCCGGAGCGGAGATATTGGAGCTTGGAACCGAGGACGGCCTTGGCAAGTTCGTCATCCAGTCGCGCACCATGCGGGACCTTTATCGTCTGGCCACGCAGGTGGCTGGTTCGGATGCGACCATCCTGGTTTACGGCGAATCGGGCACGGGCAAGGAGCTCTTCGCCCGGCTCGTGCACCAGCTTTCGGGCCGCAGGGCAAAGCCCTTCATCCCCGTCAACTGCGGCGTGCTCAAGGGCGAACTCTTCGCCGACAAGTTCTTCGGGCACGAGGCGGGAGCCTTCACCGGTGCGCAGCGCCAGCGCAAGGGCAGCTTCGAGATGGCCGCCGACGGCACCCTGTTTCTGGATGAAGTGGGCGAGATTCCGCCGCCCAATCAGGTCGATTTTCTGCGTGTCCTGGAGGAAAAGACCTTCCGTCGCCTGGGCGGGGAGAAGACCCAGCCTTTCGACGCGCGCATCGTTGCGGCCACCAACAGGGTGCTGAACAAGATGGTCACGGCCGGGGAATTCCGGGCCGATCTGTATTATCGTCTCAACGTCATCCCCGTGACCCTTCCGCCGCTGCGGGAGCGCATCGACGACATCCCGCCCTTGGCCGAATATTTTCTGGCCATGTATCGGCACCGTTATCACAAGCCCGATGTGCGGCTGGCCCCGGCCACCCTTGATACCCTGTGCGGCTATTCCTGGCCTGGCAACGTGCGTGAGTTGCGTAATCTGACCGAACGGCTGGTCCTGCTTTGCGCCGATCCGCTCATTGAACCCGTCCATCTGCCCCTGGAAATGCGCCTGGCCACCGGGTTGCCGGCGACGGAATGCGGCCAGAACGTCATGACCCTGGAAGCGGCCGTGCGCCAGGCCGAGGTCACGGCCATCATCAGGGGCTGGGCCGAGGCGGGGGGCAGCAAGGCCCGGTTGGCCGAGATCCTGGCCGTAAGTCCCCGCACCCTGCGCTACAAACTGGCCGAATACGACCTCAAGCTGACCTGATCCCATCCCGCCAGTTCCCGGCGGTTTCATCGCTTTTTCCAGCCTTAATTTCCCAGAGTAAATCCTGAATGCCGTGATGCGCCGCCGCGATTTGCAGCGTCTGTGGTATTGCTGCGGCAAAATTTTGCCGCTTTGAAAAGAGTCGTGTATATCCGGCATGTTGAAAAGCCGGATGCTCATCGTGGGTGCTGAAATGAGTGGTTGGATCAATGGGGAAATGATATGTGCATGGTGTCACGCTTTTTGTATTGATTACACGAATGGGATGGGTTATGGGTCAATGCGTCACATAAATCATATTACTCCTTGAATTCATGAGCAATCTAGTCGGGATTACAGACCCCGCCTGTCTTGACGTACCGGAGCTCGGGCAGTGCGAGTGTTACCCTCTTCCTCCCGCGCCGGAGGGCAGTGCGCCGCGCGGGAGCGGTTTTTCGACCTTGGCCTGTCTTGGCATGGCGATGCTGTTGCATGGCCTGATTTTTCTTCTGGGTCTGACCTTGCCCGTGAACAGGGCGTTGCCCGATGTCGTGCTCGGCATCAGCCTTGTATCCGGCATTCCGGGTGCAAGCCCGCCTTCCGGACCCGCCGAAAATTCCGGTCCGCCGGTGTCGGTTCCGTCGAGTCCTGAGCCGGTCCGGGAGAGAGTGCCCATGTCTCCGGTGGTGCCTGCGGCGCAGAAGCCCCGCTCCGTCAAGGCCAAGCCCAGGGAACCGGTCAAAGTTGTAAGGAAAGAAGCGCCGAGGATCGAGGAAAAATCTGCTCCTGCTCCCCCGTGTGAAGCGGAGCAAGGTGTGTCGGAGCCGGAATCGGCCTTGAATGCCGACTCGGACGGCGCGGTGGAAAGTGGGGGGACGGATCTGGCGGCGGTGAGCGTATCGTCCATTTCCGACTCCGTCTCGGGTGGTCAGGGTGGCGGACATGGCGCAGGCCGATGCGGACCCGTGGAGGCACGCTTTGGCGATGCGGATGGACCTCGCTTCATTCAGCGCGTCATGCCCAAATATCCGGAACTGGCCCGCCGCCGAGGCCGGGAAGGGCTGGTGGTCCTGCGCCTGGTCATAGGCCCCGGCGGAGATCTGAGGGACGCCCAGGTTGTCGAGGGCGGAGGGCACGGCTTTGACGAAGCCGCCCTGGCCGCGGTTAGGGCATCCGTTTACGCCCCCGCCACGCGGGGAGGGCGGGGTATGGAGTGTGCCGCCTTGCTGCCGATTCGTTTCGCTCTGAAAGGAAGCTGACAGCAAGGCGACAGTCGCGGTGCCTCCAAGGACCCGCGCTTTTTTTCAAACCATCAAGCAACGCGAGATTCCGATGCCGCTTCGCACGTTCCTCCTGATCGGCCTTGTCTTTTGCGCGACCTCTCCGGCTCAGGCCCTTGAAGTCACCGACGCTCTGGGGCGCACCCATGAACTTCAGGCTCCCGTCAATCGCGTCATCTGCTCCGGCTCCGGCTGCCTGCGCCTCTTGGCCTACCTACAGGCCCAGGATCTGGTCGTGGCCGTGGACGACATCGAATCAAGGCGCAACCGCTTCGATTCGCGGCCCTATGCCATGGCCAACCCGCAATTCAAGACCATGCCCATCTTCGGCCGGTTCCGGGGCCAGGACAACCCGGAGCTGATCCTGACCCTCGATCCCCAGCCGCAGGTCATCTTCAAGACCTACGCGACCATGGGCCATGACCCGGTGGAACTGCAGAACAAGACAGGCATCCCCGTGGTCGTGCTCGATGCCGGCAATCTGGGTGCGAAACGTGAAGCTTTCTATGCCTCCCTGCGGCTCATGGGCCGGATCGTGGACAAAGAGGAGCGGGCCGAAAGCCTCGTCGCCTATTTCGATGCGGCCATCGCCGATCTTGCGCGGCGCACGGCGGATATCCCGGATTCCGGGCGGCCCACGGCCTACATCGGCGGCGTGGCCTACAAGGGGCCGCACGGTTTTCAGTCCACGGAGCCGACCTATCCGCCTTTTCTGTTCGTGCAGGCCCGCAACCTGGCCCGCGAAGAGGGCGGGGCGGGCAGGGATCTGAGCAACACGGATGTGGCCAAGGAGAAGATCGTGGTCTGGGATCCTGACCATCTGTTTCTTGACCTCTCCACATTACAGATGGGCGAGGATGCCGGTGGCCTGCACGAGTTGCGCACCGATCCCGCCTACGCAACGCTCACGGCCGTGCGCGAGGGGCGGGTTTACGGGGTGCTGCCCTACAACTGGTATTCCCAGAATTTCGAATCCATCCTGGCCAACGCCTATTTCGTGGGCAAGACCCTCTATCCGGAACGGTTCGCGGACGTCGATCCAAAAGCCAAGGCCGACGAGATCTACTCATTTGTCGTCGGCAAGCCTGTTTTCGATGAGATGAATCAGACCTTTTCCGGACTGGCCTTCGTCCCGGTGCCGGTGCGCTGATGCATTCCGATCACGGAAACGTGCCCGAGGAGTACAAACGCTATCTGGCCGGGAAGGCCTTGGTCGTGGTCGCGTGCATCCTCGCGCTGGCCGGTTTTCTGCTGTTGTCCCTGTGTGTCGGCGCGGCGGGGTTGCCGCTGGGCGACGTTCTCGCGAGCCTTCTCGGCCAGTCCGCAAGCCCCCGGGTGGACGCCATCGTGCGCGGCATCCGTCTGCCCCAGGCGCTGGCGGCCATGGTCGCGGGTGGCGGATTGGCCGTGGCCGGAGCGGTCATGCAGGCCATCCTGCGCAACCCGCTGGGGTCCCCCTTCACCCTGGGCATTTCCCACGCAGCCGCCTTTGGCGCGGCTTTCTCGGTCATGGCCCTGGACTCGGGGCTCATGACCTCGGGGCAAAGCGCCGTGAACATCACCAGTCCCTATGTGACCACCGTCTCGGCCTTCCTGGCCAGCCTGGTGGCATCCGGGATCATCATCGCCATTTCACGCACGCGCGGCACCAGGCCCGAAACCATGGTCCTGGCCGGGGTGGCCCTGGGCGCGCTCTTCACCGCCGGAACCATGTTCCTGCAGTATTTCGCCACCGACGTGCAGCTCTCGGCCATGGTCTTCTGGACTTTCGGGGACACGGCCCGCGCTTCATGGACCGAACTTGGGCTGATGAGCTTTGCGACCCTTGGCTGCACTCTCTATTTTCTGGCCAACAGCTGGAACTACAACGCCATCGACGCCGGGGACGAGACGGCCCGGGGACTCGGGGTACGGGTCGAGCGCGTGCGCATTGTCGGCATGCTGCTGGCGAGCCTGGTCACGGCCGTGCTCATCGCCTTCCTGGGCATCATCGGCTTCGTAGGGCTGGTCGTGCCGCACATGTTCCGCCGCGTCATTGGAGCGGATCACAGGTTTCTGCTGCCTGCATCGCTGGTCGGCGGAGCGCTCTTGCTGCTGGTCTCGGACACGGCGGCCCGGCTCGTCATGGCCCCGCACCTTCTGCCAGTATCGGTGCTGACGGCCTTTCTGGGCGCGCCGACGTTTCTCTATCTCATTGTAAGGGGGCGGCGCTCATGATGCTCTCGGTGTGTGGGGTGCATTTCACCTACAATAGCCATCCGCTTCTGCGAAACATCGATTTCAGCCTTGAGCGCGGCGAGCTTTTGGCCATTCTCGGCCCCAACGGAGTGGGCAAGACCACGCTCCTGAAATGCATGAACGCCATACTGCGCCCGGCCTCGGGGGCGATTTTGGTGCAGGAGCGCGACATTCTCTCGCTTGCGCCCGCCGATATCGCCCGCGACATCGGCTATGTCTCGCAGAAGAACGAGGCCTCCCGCCTGACGGTCTTCGACGCCGTGCTGATGGGTCGCACCCCGCACATACGCTGGCGCATGAGCGACGACGACCTGCGCAAGACCGACGCCATCCTGCACACCATGGACCTGTGCTCCAAGGCCATGCGCCACATCGACACCCTGAGCGGCGGCGAATTGCAGAAAGTGTGCATCGCGCGCGCCCTGGTGCAGGAGCCTTCGCTGCTGCTGCTCGACGAGCCCACCAGCGCGCTGGATCTCAAGAATCAGGTCGAGATCATGAACCTCATCCGCCGGGTGGTGGATGAGCACCGCATCGCGGCGGTCATGAGCATGCACGACCTGAACATGGCCCTGCGCCATGCCGACAAGACGATTTTCCTGAAGGATGGAGACATCCACGCCATGACCACGCCCGGCTGCGTGACCCCGGAGATCATCCACGAAGTCTACGGCCTGCCGGTGCACATTCATCGCATTGACGGCCAATCCATAGTCATCCCCCAAAATTAAAAGGAGAATTGCATGTCCTGCCAGATTTCACCGGAACAGATTGACGCGACCATCGCTTTCCACGGACACAGCTGCCCAGGCCTGGCCATCGGCATCCGCGCCGCCGAGCTGGCCCTGCGCGAGCTTGAAAATCCCAGGGATACGGAGATCGTGGCCGTGGTCGAGACGGACATGTGCGGTGTGGACGCGCTGCAGTTTCTGCTGGGCACGACCATGGGCAAGGGCAATCTCATTCACCGCGATCACGGCAAGATGGCCTTTTCCTTTTTCAGGCGAGCCACGGGCAAGGGGGTCCGGGCGCTGCTGAATCCGGCCGCGAGAGGCGGAATGGATGACGAGATGGCCGAGCTGATGCAGGCCAGCGGGGACGGCACGGCCACGGAAGCGCAGAAGAATCGCATGACCGAACTGCGCGCCGGTCTGCAGCAGCGCTTCATGACCCTGCCCCTTGAGGAGATGTTCTGCGTCACCCCGGTTGAGCAGGGCGCGCCACGGCCGCCCAAGATCCTGGAAAGCCTTGCCTGCGCGCACTGTGGCGAGAAGACCATGGAGTCGCGCACGCGCCGTTTTGCCGGGCAGACACTATGCATCCCATGTTTTCAGATGGTTGAGCAGAAAATATAGTTTTGGATGGCGGGCCTTTTTGGTCCGCCTTTTTTGATATGTTTTCATAGGCATGACATGTTCCTGTGCAGACCATGCCTTGCCGTGGGAATGTTGCGCCCGTTAGTGGCACGATATTTATTTTCGTATATATTTTATTATATTTTTTTAAAATAAATTACTTTGGAGGGGGCTCATGGAGAGGAAAGTTCTGGTTCTTGTCTGTTTCCTGCTTTTGGCGGCGGTTCATGCCAGGGCAGCGGGGCAGGAGGTGCAACTGGAGGAGATGACCGTTGTAGGCGAGAAACTGGTCACTCCAACCAGACAGGCCAACGAGCAGGTCTACACAGGAACCGAGATCACAAGGAACGGCCTTGATCTGCCCGGTGCCAAGGCTGAAACCAGCGTTTACGAGGCCATGAATTCATTGCCGGGAGTGCAGGTCGAGAGTGTCGATGCAACGGGTCTGGCCGTGGAGCAGACGAATACGCGGGTACGCGGAGTGCGCGGGTTTCTGGGCTCCATGACGGTGGAGGGCGTGCCCAACTGGGGCGGTAACCCCATGGGGCCGCGCGAGTATCTCTACGACATGGAAAATTTTGAGAGCCTCGCCGTTTACAAGGGGGCCATTCCGGCCGGACTCGGCACGGGAGTGGGCGCGCGCGGAGGGGCCGTGGAGCTGCGTCCCCGCTGGCCCGAAAAGGAGCCGGGGCTGGATCTGAATTTTGCCATTGGCTCCAATGCCTACAGCCGGGCACATTCAAGGGTCGATACCGGGAGCGTCGGGCCCCTGGGCACTGCGTTCAGCGCATCGGCGTCATGGACCGAGGCCGAGAAATGGAAAGGCCCGGGGGATCTGGGACCGCGCGTCAACGCAAACTTCATGGTCGAGCAACCGTATCATGGGGAGGACGCCGTTCGTGTCTGGTTCAATTACAACGATGTCGAACAGGATCTTTATCGCGCCATCGGCTATGATGATGTCCGGGATCTGCATGGGAATTACCGCAAGGATTTCCAGGAAACGCTGACCGGAGTGAAGAATCAGGACATTTATCACTACAGGAACAACAGGTCCGAGCACGCCAACATGGACATCATTGCGGTGGTGCCTTTCACGTTCAATGAAATGTTCAAGGCGACTCTGCGGCCGTATTATTCATGGGAGGACGCGCAAATATACCAGGGCGTGATTTCACAGGGAGGCGTCGTTCAGAAGCGCATGCGCGATATCGAGCGCATTGGCCTGCTGTCGCAACTGGAAGTCGACTTGGAGCAGGTCCGGCTGTCCGTTGGCCATCTGTTCGAGTCCGTGGACATGCAGATCAACACGGATATTCTCCATCCCACCACCGGTGCGTTCATCAATCACGGCATCCGCACCGAGAACGACGGCAACGGCTACGTGAACAGTCCTTTCGCCACCCTGGCCGGAACCGTGGGCGCATTCGACTGGCAGGCCGGGCTCAAATATTTTCGCTACGACGAGCCCGCCAGCAAAGGCTTCACGTCGACGGCCGGAGTTCTGGCGGAAGCCCCGGATCTGGCCCGTGATTCCCGTGTGTATGACATCTGGCTGCCAAGCGTGGGCGTGAGCTACGCGGTAAGCGAGATGTTCCAGCCCTACGCCAGTTACGGTCGCAGTCACATCAGGCCCTATTCATATGTGCCGCTGATCAATCTCTACAATGCAAATACGGGAAAATTCCAGGCTGCCGGAGTAACGCTGAAGGACATGTTCGCCGGATACGACATCGAGACGTCGGACAATTTCGAACTGGGGCTGCGCATCACCCATGAGCGCTTCGACATCACCCCGGCGGTGTTCTACTCAAGGCACGACAATCTGTTGACCACTGTTTATGACCCGCGCGTGGATCTGAGCTACGCCCAGAATGTCGGCAAGGCCACGGGTTACGGCCTGGAAGTGGAGGGTAATTTCTATCTGACACAGGCTCTGACGGCGTTTGTCAATCCGTCCTATACGCGTCTGACCTACGACAAGGATCTTTCCTATCAGGGCAACACGCTTAAAACCAGGGGCGAGCAGGTCGTCGATACTCCGGAATGGATGGTCAAGGCCGGGCTGGTCTTGAAGGTCGGGGATTTCGAATTTGTTCCCGGAGTACGCTACATGGGCGAACGTTACGGGGACGTGGAGCACAAGGAGAAGGTCGATGATTATATTGTGGCGGACTTGAGCATGAATTACGTCAACCGCGACGTGGATTTCGCAGAGGGTTTAAAGCTCTCGCTCAACCTCTACAATCTGTTCGACACCGAATACGTGTCCAGGATCAACGCTTCGGACGACACCCGCGAAGGCGGTGCTTCATATTATGTGGGAGCTCCGTTCACGGCGGTTTTCAGCATAGGTCTTGAATTCTGATGGCAAGGATGCCGGCCTGCGCAATCATTGACGCAGTGCCGGCATCATCTTGTCACAATGTGTTCAGAAAAGTGGACGCAGCTTGAAGGAGTATACATGAGAGTTGCAATCGTTTCCGATCGCAAGTTTGATTTGCATGATTTTTCCAGAGGCATGGGCAGTGACGTGGATTGGTTTGCCAACCCGGACGAATTTTTGGGACACGCTTGTGAATTGTCCTGGAATCTGGTCGTCCTCGATGCGCTCCTGGACGGTGCGGACATCACACGGACACTGCAGGACTTGCTGCGGGTCAACTCGCTGCTCCATACCGCAGTCATTGCGGACATGACCGAGCCTGAACTGTTCGCATACTGCGAGGGATTGGGCGTCCTCTGCGCGGTTCCCGCCATGCCGGAATGGAATGATGGCGCCAGAGTCATGAATCAGTTGTGCCTTTTTTACGACATGGGTTAATGTCGGGGGGAGTATAATCTCCTCCGTTCTTCACAGTATTGTCCATCTCCCTCGCCAAGAGGGAGGTGGCCCTTCCCCCGTTGACGATGTTTAAGTCGATGGACCGACAATGCTGATGAGGGGTGATCACGAAATCCAATCTCAAGCTTTCAATTCCATCCGAGTCATTCTTGCATGATCAATTTCCGCGTGCAGGGAACCGTCCAGCCTGGCGGTGAGCTCAGGTTTGCGAACCGTGGCGCTTTATTTTTGGCATGGCGGATTCACTTCCGACGTTGCCATATATTGACAGTCTTCCGGTTTGCGGTAATGGTCATTCGTGTTACTGATTTTAAATTAGTAGCACGAATGGGTCTCGTTTAACGTCATGGCCGTCAAGGCCGAAGGAGGAGCTTCATGATCGAGATCGAAGGAGTCATGTCCACGGGGCAATTGCCCAACTCCGCGGACCCCAACTCGTTTTCCATGGTTCAGGTGGACCCGGAAAAATGCCAGGCCTGTGGCAACTGTCACGAAATCTGTCCCACAGGCATCATCCAACCCGTTGACGACTCGGGAATCCACAAGGTCGTCGATCCGGCCGGTTGCGTGAACTGCGGCCAATGTCTGGCCAACTGCCCTTACGGCGCCATCTATGAGCAAACTTCGTTCGTGGATGAGATTCTGGCCAAGCTCAAGGATCCAAACACCGTAGTTGTCTCCATGCCTGCTCCGGCAGTGCGCTATGGCCTCGGCGAACCGTTCGGCATGCCTCCTGGCACCTTTGTCGGCGGCAAGATGCATGCAGCCTTGCGCAAGCTTGGTTTTGACCTCATCTGGGACAACGAATTCACGGCCGATGTGACCATCATGGAAGAGGGCACCGAACTGATCAACCGTGTCGCCAAACCCGATCCCAAACATCCCTTGCCGCAATTCACGTCCTGCTGTCCTGGCTGGGTCAAGTTCGTGGAGACATTCTATCCGGAAATTCTTCCTCACGTATCGACCTGCAGGTCGCCTATCGCCATGCTTGGGCCCCTGGCCAAAACGTACGGAGCCGAGCAGACCAAGACCGATCCCAAGAAAATGTACACCGTGTCCATCATGCCTTGTATCGCCAAGAAGTACGAGGGGTTGCGGCCGGAAATGAAGGCGAGCGGATTCCGTGACATCGATGCGACCATCACCACTCGGGAATTGGCCTACATGATCAAGAAGGCTGGGATAGATTTTGTCAGTCTCCCAGATGAACAGCCTGACCCGGTCCTGGGAGAATCCACCGGAGCCGCGACAATTTTCGCGACCAGCGGTGGCGTCATGGAAGCAGCTCTGCGACTGGCTTACGAGGTTCTTTCCGGCCAGAAGCTGGACAACCCCGAAATAAAGGCCGTGCGCGCAAGCGAAGGCATCGTCACGGCCAGCGTGGATGTGCCCAACTTCGGCGCGGTCAACGTGGCCGTGGCAAGCGGTCTCGAAAACGCCGCCAAACTCTGCGAGGAAGTCAAGGCCGGGAAGTCGAAGCACCATTTCATCGAGATCATGACCTGTCCCGGCGGGTGCGTGAACGGTGGAGGACAGCCTCTGGATCCGGGCTTGCTCGTTCAGAGTTCGCCTCTTCTCGACACCTACAAGAAACGCTTCGGCATCAGCTGCTAGGGAGGGCGAATAATGAATACCATCATGGAACTGACGCGCCGGAGTTTTATCAAGGTCACCGGAGTGATGACGGCCATGGCCGTGACCGGTGTCCACTTTGTAGGCACGGCCAAGGCCGCGGCAATGGATTTTGTCGCCCATCGGCAGACATCCGTTTACGATGCCGACGCCAAGGTCTACAAGATCAGAAAATCCCAGGAAAATCCAATGATTCAGAAAATCTACGCCAAGGACGGTTTTCTGCATGACGGGCCCTGTGGCCACAAATCGCATGAGTTGCTGCACACTCACTATGTGGACCGCAGCGCGGGTCTCAAGGCCCTGCGCGACAAGGGCATCCAGCTGAAGCTGTGATGCCTGGGATGAAGTTGTAACCCACCTCCTGCAACCTGCGGCAAGGATCGTGCTGAACCAAGGGTTGCGTTTTAATTGTTCCCGAAAAGAGCTTCGATGCTCGAGGCGAGGAAGTCCTCAATCTCGTTGCGCTGGCAGGTGATTATGGGCGGGAGCTTATCTGTTTTGGACATGTAGGAGTGGAACGCCTGCAAATGGAAGAGGGCTTTTTTCCTCAGTTCTTCATCACGGTTTTCCTTGAATTTATCAGCCAGGGCCTTGCCTAGATTGAAATGGGCCAGAGGGTAGGGAATCCCCTGAAGGGCGATCTCGTATTCCTTCACGGCCAGATCCATGTTGCCCTGGCGGGCGTGGATCACGCCGATGTCGTTGTGCGCCTCCGAAGCCTCGATGGTTTCGGGGCAGCATTCAATGACCTTGGAATATCTGGCTACGGCTGCAGGATATTTTCCCATGGCCAGAAAACGTTCTCCCTGTTGGATTAGGGTCCGGGGCAACTCGGCTTGGGCGTGATCGTAGAACCCGCCAAGCAGACCGAGAAAAATGATGAGCAGTAATGGACGAAACAGCATGGTATCTCCTGGAGCTTTTAAGTGTTACGAATTTTTATTTTGTATTCGTGTTGTGACGCAAGATCAAGGACGGAGTGGGCCTCCGGGATGAGGTGCAGGACATGAAGAAGGGCAGAGTCAGGAAGGCATCCACGGAAAGATTGGGAGTGGTCGGGATTCTGATTCTCAATGCTGCGCCGGACAGGGCACGGGTAGCTGAACTTCTGGCCGAGTACGACGGCATTATCGTTGGCCAGGCGGAGTTGCCGTGTTCCGAGCGGAACATGACGCTGATTTGTGTGAGCATCAAGGTCACAACCAACGTCCTGGGGGCATTTACGGGCAAGCTTGGGCTCGTTGACGGCGTGAAAGTAAAGTCAATGTTATTGTGAGGAAGGTAATGAAGTTAAAATTTGTTGGTCGCGTGGCAGTCGTCTTGGTGTCAGCGGCGGTCTTGGTCGGATTGAACCATGGTACTTTGATGGCAGAAGAAAGTCCGGACGAAGTGGGACGGCGTACATACCATCTCGAAGACATCACGGTCACCGCCCGCGGAGTGCCCGCCCCTGCCAGTCTGACTCCCGGCGGAATCGGCGTGGTAAAGGAGGATGATTTGCGCGAGCAGGGCGGTTCCAGCGTCGTCGAGAGTCTTGCCCGCATACCCGGCGTATCACGTTCCAATGATTCACCCTGGAGCGCGGACGTCATCATCCGGGGCATGACCCGCGATAGCGTGGTCGTGCTCGTCGATGGCATGCGCGTGAACATGACTACGGACATCAACGGTCGTTTCGGATTGGTTCCCGCCCAGCAGATCGAGCGCATCGAAGTGCTCAAAGGGCCGATTAGCGCCCTCTATGGCTCGGGCTCGGTGGGCGGTGTGGTCAACATCATCACCAAGGGCGGTTCCTTTACGGATACGCCACAGTGGCGCGGTGGAGCGGGTATTTCCGGGACCAGCAATCCTGCAGGCGGGAGCCTCTCCGTTTCCCTTGGGTACTCCACGCCATCTTCCTGGGTTCGTGGTTCGGTCACTTCCAGGGATCACGACGATTATCTGGACGGAGACGGGGATCGCGTGGAGAACAGCCAGTATGCGGATATTTCCGGGTCGTTGGCAGGGGCGCTCAAATGGAGTGACGAGCATCAGACCGCGCTGAGCTTTTCCGCGACACAGGCGCGGGATGTAGGCATTCCCGGCACCGGCACCGCCCCGCTTCCGGTAGGGGCTTATGTGACGCTGACGCGCAATGATTCAAAGCGGATGGAAGTGCGGCACTCATTCACACCTTCCGGCAGCCTGTTGCTGGAGTCGTCGCTCCGCTTTGGTTACCAGTTCATTGAGCGCAAGCCACGCATTGACCATTTTCCTTCGGGTCCGGTGACCCGGATCGAGCCTTGGGCCGATCACGAGACCGTGTCCGCGGATTGGCGCAACCGCTTCGGGCTGGGTGACCACCTCCTGACCGTAGGACTTGAGGCATGGAACTGGCACATGACGTCCGGAAGGGAAAAGAAACTCAAAAATGGATCATTCCTGAAGGACAAGCCCACACCAACCACGACGCAACACTCTCTTGGCGCGTACATGGAAGACGACTGGAGTTTTGCACCGAAATGGGTCTTGAACGTTGGGGGGCGGGTTGATCAGGTATCCATCGACAACGATGAGACCGCGACCGTACAGTCCGGCTCCCGTGACGATGTGAGCTGGGCCGGGCATTTGGGCCTGACACATGCAATATTCGAGTCCTGGAGCCTGACCGGATTGGTCGCATCTTCGTATAGAACTCCCAATATTTTGGAATTGTTCAAGAACATAAATCTTGGCGGCGGAGTCACCGAAATCGGCAATGCCGATCTTGAGCCGGAGCGTTCGATCTTTCTGGAAACCGGAGCCCATTATGCGGGCAGGACCCTGGGAGCGGATTTTTCGCTCTACGCCAACTTTGTGGATGATCTGATCGTCAGCGCCCCCGTCTCGCCAACCCTTTGCCAGATGGACAATGTTTCCTCGGCTGAAATTTACGGAGCCGAGGCGGCGGCCCAATGGGAATTCATGGCGGGCTGGGAACTGTTCGGCAATGCTGCCTATGCCAGAGGGCGCGATGTGGGAGCCGGGGAGCCGTTACGTTTCATCCCACCATTCAATGCTTTGGCGGGGTTACGACAGACTTTGGAAAACGGTTTCTGGTGGTCGGGGGAAACGGTTATGGTCGCTGGCCAGCATGAGACACCTGAAGACGTGGAACACTCGAATTTTCATGCGCTGTTCAACGCCCGGTGCGGTTTCGGTTTCGAAGCGTCGGGTTTCAAGCATGACCTTGGGCTAACCATCAACAATTTGCTGGACCGTCAGTATGCCAGCTACCTGGCTACTTCCCGGGGAGTGGATTTGATGGAACCGGGTATCTCGGTTGTGGGGAGTTGGAACGTCAGCTTCTGAGCGACGGATGTACGACTGAAAAAAACGGAGCGCTCGTCTTGGACAAGCGCTCCGTTTTTTTGGCCAATGCCGGACAAGAAGTGTTTCGTCTGTCAGGCTCGCATCATTCAAGTTGGCTGAATCGTCTGCTACCACGACTCGTTATGGATCAGTTCCGGCCTGAAGCGATTCACGGCTTCGAAGCTTCCATCCGGCCAGCCCACCGGGACGAGTGAGAAGGGGATGATGTTTTCCGGGATGCCGAGGAGTTTGCGAAAGCCGTCCATGCGGTCCTTTTCCGGGTAGATTCCGACCCAGACCGTGCCAAGCCCGAGGTCACGGGCGGCCAGGAGGATGTTCTGCGTGGCGGCGCTCGCGTCCTGGTCCCAGAAGGTCGGCCATTTCTTGCCGTCCGGGTCGCCGCAGACCACAATGGCCGCGGGGGCCTGCAGGACCATCTTGCTGTAGGGATGGAAGCTTGGGATGGTGTCGAGTTTGGCCCTGTCCCTTATGACGATGAAATGCCAGGGCTGCTGGTTACCCGCCGAAGGCGCGCTCATGGCGGCCTTGAGGAGGATGCCGATCATCTCCTCCGTGACGGGCTTGTCGAGATATTTGCGGATGCTGCGGCGGGTGTGGATGGCGTTGAGGAGTTCCATCATGTTTCTCCTTGCTCTCTGGTTGCAGGGTGTTCCCAATCAAGGCTGATGCTGTTCCTGTAAATCCCGATCTGCGTCGCGTCGAGTCCGACTTTCCGGGAAACCGGCGCGGCTAGCATCCACTCTCTCTCCCATTCACCATTCACCAATCACCATTCACTACTTGAGTTCCTGCATGGCTTTCATGAGCGGCCCCAGGTCCGGGCGCGAATTGATGTCGTGCACGTCGATGTAGCGGATGATGCCCTGCTTATCGATCAGGAACAGGGAGCGCTCGGCCTCGCCCGTTGAGCGCAGGATGCCCAGGGCGTCAGCCAGCCTGCCGTGCGGGTAGAAATCCGAGGCCACGGGGAACCATACCCCGCCCATCTCCTGCACCCAGGCGTGCAGGGTGGGCACATTGTCCACGCTTATGCCCACGAGCTGGGTTTCGGCCTGATCGAACATGTCCTGCACGATGTTGTAGCCGGGCCACTGCCCGGAGCAGACCGGCGTCCAGGCCGCCGGGATGAAGGACAGTACGACGTTCTTCTTGCCCCGGAATTCGGCCAGGGTGACGATGCGCCCATCAATGGTCGGCAGGGAGAAGTCCGGGGCCGGATCCCCGACCTTGACCTTCAGGCTGCTGTCCAGCGGGGGCAGGCTGCCTGTCTCGAAGATTCGTTCCTGCGGTATCGGCGTCTCCTGGGCCGGAAGCCAGGCCGGGATAATGGTCAGCAGTGCGGCGAAAAGCAGCGCTCGCATCATGTTCATTTTCCTCCGTCACAGGCTTTCAAGGCTTGCTCGAGAAATGTTTCCGCTGATTCCATGCGCCCGAGCAGTGTCTTGGCGACACGAATTTCCTTTTTCTCCGGGTTCATGGCCAGCACGTAGAAGAACGGGGTCCCGACTTCACCGATTTCCTTGTTCACCGTAAAATCCGGGTCGGAAAAGAGGGGAAAGGTGGTGGCGTATTTGTCGCGGAAGACCTGTACCTCGAAATCCGAGTTGCCGATGCCGACACCGATGAGCTTGACGTCCTCGCTCAGGCCCCGACTGGCGATCAGCGCGTTCAATTCATTAAGGGCCGGGGCTTCGCGCTGGCAGTGCGGACAGTACATGCTAAAAGCAACAAGGATGACTGTTTTGGCTTTTATTTCGGAGAGATGCCTTGGCGCGGGGCCTTTAAGTCCCAGGTGCCCAAGATGCTCCGGGCTCAGTTCGCCGCGCAGGAGCAGATCCGGCATGGTGCTGCCCACGGGCAGTGGGTGTGAGGCCGCGCTGTCCGTGGCCTCCATGGCCAGGGCGCTGCCGGCAAACAGCGAAAGGAAAAGGAATGTGAATATGATTCTGGTTGGCATGAAGACTCCTTGAGTCAGGTTCTTATGAAGGGAAATGGTAGTCCCGGAGGATGCGGATTGTCGGTTAACACATGAAAATTTGGATCAAGCATAGCAAGATGCGGCGGGGGCGGCAAATGACTTTCCAATACTCAGGGTTTTGCACCGGAAAATAAGTGAAGATCCCCGCCGTTTGGTGGTCGGCGGGGATCATGTCATTCGGGATGGTTCGCGGGCTTGTCCGGTCGGCAGGCCCGGATTTTCGTGCCGGAAGCCGGGTGATGGGCCTTGACGGGCGCACCGGCACGGGATGGATGCCGTCCTGGATATTACGGGTTTTGCCCGGATGCGTCCCTGGATTTTGATTCGGCGGTGATGTCGATCACTTCCGGTTCGCTGAGCCCTCTCTTGAAATTGAAGATGGCCCGGCCCATGTTGGTGCCGAGAAGCGGGAGATTTTTCGCCCCAAAGACAAAAAGGGCGATGACCAGAATGATGAGCAGTTCCTGAACGCCAATTCCGAACATGAGAGCCTCCGCAAGAGGTGCTGGAAAAATGGTTTGACGCGTTTGAAGCCGGGAAGACACATGGAAAAAGACGGTGCGGCAGGGAGATTCCGTGCCGACCGGGCAACGGCCAAGGTCATCTTGGGCGTTGGGTGCGGACATCCATATCAGGGGTCCCGGGCAAGTGAAAGTGGGAAGATGCGTGCATAAAATCAGCGCAGTCTTTTGGCTGCAATCTTGTATACCGCGCTGCGTTCACGCTTTCCCACCGCGATCACGACAATGACTACTTCATGGTCGCGGACTTCATAAAGCAGCCTGTAACCGGCGCTCCGAAGCTTGATCTTGTAGCAGTCCGGCATGCCCGAGAGTTGGGCGCTGTTCACTCTTGGGCGCTCACGCCGCTGGAGCAGTTTTTTTGCGAAATGCTCGCGGATGACGGGATCAAGCCTGTCCCATTCCTTTTTGGCCTCTTCCTTGAACCGCAGGCTATAGGTCATCCCAGGCCACCTCGATCTCCGGTTGATCCTTGCGCGCGGTGGCCAGGGCTGCAAGCTCCATGTCTTCGAGTTTGTCCATGAGAGTTTCGTATGCATGAGCCGGTACACAGTAGAAGACCGGTTCGTTGTGATTGAGGATGGCCACGGGGAAACCTTCGCCCGCGGCGACGGTGGCCATGGGATTTTTCTTGAGTTCCGACACGCTGGCCGCCACATCGGCAAGTATCATGTTGGGCATGGCTTCTCCTTTTTTAGTGCTGTTAATAGTACTGCAATTAGGTTTTTATTTGGTCGTGGTCAAGGCGGCAAGCATGGAGACCAAAGCGCCGGAAGATCTGGTATCAAAAGTGCGCGGCGGCCCGGACTGTCGAGTCCTGACCGCCGCAGGATTGCAAGATCAGTGGTTTGTGAAACGGGAGCCTTTGTCCAGCCTCAGGCCGTGCACTCGTCCACCAGGTAGAGGATGTTGCGGTAGGGGATGCCGCCGTGCAGGGCCAGGCCGATCTCGCAGGTGCGGCTGGTGGAGTAGCCCTCGGTGCAGTCCTCAACCTTTTCAGCCAGGGTCTTCAGGGCCGAGGCGTTCAGTTCCGGCACGGAGAAGCCCTTGTCTCCGGCAAAGCCGCAGCAGAAGATGTCTTCCGGCACGACCACCTTGGTGACGCACTTTCGCGCCAGCTCCACAAGCCTGCCCTCAAGACCCAGCTTGCGTGATGTGCAGGTCACGTGCAGGGCCACGCGCCTGTCCTGCTGGATGAAGGTCAGCTTGTCGTGCAGGTGTTCCAGCACGAAGACGCTCGGATCGAACATCTTCAACCTCGGGTCCAGCACCTCCTGCATGCGCTTCAGGCACGGGCTGGTATCGCACAGCACGGGCATGGCCCCGTTCTGGCTTGCGGCCAGGAGCGCCTCTTCGAGCTGGGCGCTCTTGACGTCGGCCTGGGCCACGAAGCCCTTGCTTTCAAAGGCCTGTCCACAACACAGCGCGGCCATGTTCTCGGGGTAGATCACTTCGTAGCCGGCCTTGCGCAGCACCCGCACCGTGGTCTCGGGCAGGGGGCGGATCTTTTCGCACCGGGACGGCCCCATGTTGCGGGCGATGCAGCTCGGGAAGTAGACCACTTTGAGCGGGTTGTCCGTGTTCACCTTTTCGCGGCGAATGCGGCTTATTCCGCCGGGCATCCGTTCGTTCCAGCGCGGGACGCGCTTGCCCGTCATGCGATGCAGGGTTTCGGAGGACACGTCCATGAACCTGGTCCCGGTCACGGCGTGCACCGCGTCCACGACCTGCAGCACTCCGGACACGGTCCGGGCCACCCCCGCGAAGTGCTCCCCGATCCAGTCGGCAGCTTTTTTCTGCCGGACGCTCGCGCTCTCGGCGCGCAGGGCCTTGGTCATCTTGCCCGTGTCGATGCCCACGGGACAGCGCGTGCCGCACAACCCGTCGGTGGCGCAGGTCCCGTCGCCCTGGTAGCCGTAGGCTTTCGTGAGCTTGGCCAGCTCCGCCTTGTGTTCGGGCTTGCCTTTCAAGCGCTGTATTTCGCGCCAGGATGTGATGCGCTGGCGCGGGGCCAGGGTGATGTGCTTGGAGGGGCAGATGGGCTCGCAGAAGCCGCACTCGATGCACTTGTCCACCAGTTCGTGGGCGGCGGGCAGGGGTTTTAAGTCCTTCAAGTGGGCCTTGGGGTCCGGGTTCAGGATGACGCCGGGGTTGAGGAGGGTCAGCGGATCGAAGATGCGCTTTACGTCCTGCATGAGGCGGTACGCGTCCTGGCCCCATTCCATCTCCACGAAGGGCGCCATGTTGCGGCCCGTGCCATGTTCGGCCTTGAGGGAGCCGTCGTACTTGTCGACGACCATGGTGGCCACGTCGTCCATGAGTTTGCTGTAGCGCTCGATCTCCTTCGGGTCTCCGAAGTCCTGGGTGAAGACGAAATGCAGGTTGCCTTCAAGGGCGTGGCCGAAGATGATGGCCTCGGAGTAGCCGTATTTTTCCAGCAGCCCCTGCAACTCAAGGGTCGCGTCGGCCAGGCGCTCGATGGGGAAGGCCACGTCCTCGATGATGACCGTGGTGCCGGTGGCGCGCACCGAGCCGACGGCCGGGAAGAGGCCCTTGCGGATGTTCCACAGCTTGGCGAATTCCTGGGGCACGGGCGTGAACTCGATGTCGCGGACCATCTTCACCCCTTCAAGGGCGGCCCTTATGGTCTCGATCTGGGCGTCAAGCCCCGCCTTGTCCTCGGCGCGGGTCTCCACCAGCAGCGCGGCGGCGCTTTCGCTCAGTTCCTTCAGGTAGGGCGGCATGCCGTCCTTGTCCTGCACGGACCTGAGCGCCGGGCGGTCCATCAGTTCCACGGCCGCCACGGGCTGTTTCTTCAAAATGATGGTCGCTTCGCAGGCCGTGCGGATGTCCGGGAAGAGCATCAGCGCCGAGGCCTTGTGCGCGTGCTCGGTCACGGTGCGGTAGGTGACCTTGGAGATGAAGGCCAACGTCCCCTCGGAGCCCACCAGCAGGTGTTTGAGGATGTCGAAGGGATCCTCGAAGTCGACCAGGGCGTTTAGGCTGTAGCCGGTGGTGTTCTTGATCTTGAACTTGTGGCGGATGCGCGCCTCAAGCTCCGGAGCCGCCATGACCCGGTTGCGCAGGTCCGCAAGTCCGTTCACGATTTCCGGGTGCTTTTCGGTAAACCTGCGTTTGGACTCGTCGTCTCCCGTGTCCAGAACGGTGCCGTCGACAAGAATGAGGCGCAGCTCTTCAAGGGTCTGATAGCTGTTCTCGGCCACGCCGCAGCACATGCCGCTGGCGTTGTTGGCCAGGATGCCGCCGATCTTGCAGCTGTCGATGGAAGCCGGGTCCGGGCCGATTTTCTTGCCGAAGGGGGCCAGGGTGCGGTTGGCGTGGGCGCCGATGATGCCGGGTTCGAGGTCGATGCGTCGGGCCTGGTCATAGACCCGGCAGCCAAGCCAGCCTTCGCCCAGACGAATCAGCACCGAGTCCGTCACGGCCTGGCCGGAGAGGCTGGTGCCTGCCGCGCGAAACGTCACGGGAATGCGGCTTTTGTATGCCAGGCGCAGGATGCGGGCCACCTCCTCCTCGGATTCCACGTTGATGACGATCTTCGGCACGAGGCGATAAAAGCTTGCGTCGGTGCCGTAGGCCAGCAGACGCAAGGGATCGGTGATGATGCGCGCGATGGGGACAAAAGCGGCCACCGCGTTGTGAAAGGCACGATACTTCGAATCAAGCATGAGCGTCTCCCGTGTTGTTGATAAACGATACTGATAATAATATTTGAAAACAAAAATTCTGACAAGATCAATCTGTTTTTCATGCAACAGCGCTTCCCTTAAATTTAACCGTCCGTTTTGATTCGTTTTATCCCGGCATCGGATGCGATTCACAAGAAACCGCACGCGCCTGCATGCTTCAGGGCGCAAGTCCATGTCGACATGCCGGACCGGAGGGCATAACCACATGTGGTGGTCGGCGTGGCGGCGGAATCCGTCTTTTTGCTTGCATCGGGCGGTCCGGCCTTGCTAGCCGTCAGTCCGGCCCTGCTGCTCATGATATTTCAATGCATGTCATTATTTCAGGAGTTTTACCCATGAATCTTTCCTGCTTCAAAGCCTACGACATTCGCGGACGCGTCCCGGATGAACTCGATGAGGCCCTGGCGTATCGCATCGGCCGGGCCTATGCCGCGTTCCTGAATCCCGACCGGGTGGTTGTCGGACACGATATCCGCCTGTCGAGCCCGGCCATGGCCGAGGCCGTGACCAAAGGCTTGCGCGATTCGGGCGTGGATGTTTTCACCCTGGGCGAGAGCGGCACCGAGGAAGTGTATTTCGCGGTTTTCGATCAGGGGCTGGACGGCGGCATCATGGTCACGGCCAGTCACAATCCCAGGGACTACAACGGCATGAAGTTCGTGCGCGAAGAGTCCCGCCCCATCAGCGGGGACACGGGTCTTTTCGCCATCCGCGACCTGGCGGCGGCCGGGGAATTCAAGGTCGCGCAGCGAAGCGGTCAGCTGCATGAACTCAAAATGCGCCCGCGCTACATCGATCATCTTTTGTCCTATGTGGATCGCGACGTGCTGCGTCCCCTGTCCATCGTGGTCAATGCCGGGAACGGCGGAGCCGGGAGCATAGTGGACCTGCTGGAGCGCAGGCTGCCCTTCAAGTTCCACAAGCTTCTGCACAAGCCCGACGGCAATTTTCCGGCCGGCGTGCCCAATCCCCTGCTGCCGGAAAACAGGGAACTCACCGCCCGGGCCGTGATCGAGCACAAGGCGGACCTGGGGCTGGCCTGGGATGGGGATTTCGACCGCTGCTTTTTCTTCGACGGCAGCGGGCGCTTCATCGAAGGCTACTATCTGGTTGGTCTTCTGGGCGAAGCGTTCGCGCGCAAGGTTCCCGGGGCGGGCATCATCCACGATCCGCGCCTGACCTGGAACACCATCGCCGCCGTCAAGGCGGCCGGGGGCAGGCCCATCATGTCCAAGACCGGACACGCCTTCATCAAGGAGCGCATGCGCCTGGAGGACGCTGTCTATGGCGGCGAGATGAGCGCGCATCACTACTTCCGCGATTTCGCCTACTGCGATTCGGGCATGATCCCCTGGCTTTTGGTGGCCGAGCAGATTTCGCGCACGGGCAAGTCCCTGGCCGAACTGGTGGATCAGGCCATGACCGCATATCCGGCCAGCGGCGAGATCAACCGCCGGGTAAAGGACGCGACCGCAGCCATCGCCGCCGTGGAGGAGCGGTTTGCCGCCCAGGGGGGGCGCCGTGACGATACCGACGGATTGAGTCTTGAGTTTGATCAGTGGCGCTTCAACCTGCGCTCTTCCAACACAGAGCCGGTGCTGCGCCTCAACGTCGAGTCGCGCGGGGACAGGGCGCTCATGGACGAGAAGACCGAGGAAATTCTTGGTATTGTGGATTCCATGGGCTGAATGGACCGGATGGGTCGGCTGGATCGGATGGGCAGGAAGGATCTGGGGATGCCCGGAGCTCGGGAGGGCGAAGTTTTAAAGCTTCGCCCTCTCTTTTTTGGGGAGTTACTGCGCGAAGACCTTCTTGAGCAGGTCCGTGGTTCTGGCGGCAGGATTGGTGCGGATGGCGGCCTCTTCCTTGGCCACGTAGTGGAAGATGCCGTCCATGCCCTTCTCCACGACGTAATCCGAGAGGTTGGCTTTGGCGTCGGGCATGAAGGGCAGGGCCTTGTACTGCCCCATCATGTTGTCATAGGCCTGCACCGCGCCCGCATCGGCCAGGGTGGCGTCGACGATGGGTTTCATTTCCTTGGACAGGCCAGGGCCCATGGACTTGCGGAAGTACTGGGTGGCCGAGTCCTCGGGGCCGCTCAGGATTTTCTGGGCGTCCTCTATGGTCATGGCCGAAATGGCATCCACGAAGAGGGCCTTGGCCTTGGGCGTGGCCTGTTCGGCGGCGCGGTTGAGTTTTAGCTCCAGGTCATCGACGAGGCTCGAATAGCCTGCGGCCTTGAGGGCTTTTTGCACCGTGGCCAGTTGCCCCGGCAGGGGGATGTGGATGGCCTTGTCCGTGTTGAAGCCGTCCGTTTGGCCAAGCTTTGCGACCACGTTCTCGGTACCCACGCGCAGGGCTTCCTTGAGGCCGTCGCCCATTTCACCCTGGGACAGGGAGCCGGTCTTGGCTCCGCCTCCCGAGGAAAGCAGCCCGAGCCCCTGTTGCAGGAGACTGTTCTGGGCCCATCCTGAAACGCCGACAAGCAGCAGCATCGTGACCAGGGCGCAGACGATTTTCAGATTCGGCAGTTGGACACGTATGGACATGGGACCTCCAGTGTTGATGAATGGATGAACTAACCTAGGTGCGATCGGGGCTTGCGGGCAAGGGAAAAATGCAGCTGGAGATGATCAGAAGTCGTATCGCAATCCCATGGTCAGGATATTGTTTCCGCCTTTGTCGGCGAACATTCCGTAGCCGGACGAGCGGTGATGCAGACGCAAGAGGGTGGACCATCTGGATTCCGGCAAGGCAAAGGCGGCCTCGAGGTGCCAGAAAAGAAGGAACTGTTCGCTGTCGCCGCTTTTTTGTCTTTCGTAATCGGGCAGCTTCGTGGCGTAAGACGGACCGAGTCCGTATGCCAGGCTTGTTTCCAGAAATTTGTTCCAGGGGAAATATTCCCAGCGGGCGGTCAGGATGGGTGCATTGAATTCAAAATGATCCTGGATGCCGAAATGCCGGGCCACGTTGGCCTCTAGCTCAAGGGACCAGAGACGGTTGGACGGACGGTAGAATGTCCAGCCAAGGGCCCCTGCCAGGATGTGCGAATCGACCACGTCGGCTTGTCCGGAAATGGACTGGCGCCAGTTGTCGTCGGTCATGACGCCGCCGTAAAGGCTGGCTGAGAATTCGTATTCAGATGAAGCAGATGCGTTGCCGCAATGCATGCCCAGAATCCCGGCGATCAGCAAAAAAAGAATTTTTGTGGAATGTATATGGTTCATGGTTACCTTCTCCACGGTCAAGTCCGCGCGGCCTTGTCAAAGGAGGAGCCTTGTTCATGCCTGGCGGTTTTGTTCTCAAACGGAAAATGATTTTTGAACGGAAGGTAAACGCAAAAAAGGCAACGGGCAAGTTTCGCGGAGAATGGCGGGCAAGGAAAAATGGATGGCGCGCCTTGCTGCGGGCGCAATGCTTCAACTTGTTTCGTCGAGCAGGGTGCCTGTGTCGCGCATGAGGAGGCGGATCAGGATTTCCTCCAGGGACAGGACCGGCGTCTGTCGCCGCGCCTCCACGGCCTGATCGAGCAGGTCCGCCTGGGAATCGAGGGCCGTGGCCTGGTAGTTCAGCCCGTCTTCGCGCTGGGAGTAGACTTCCTCAAGGGTGGTCATGTCCCCGATGTGGAGGGAGAGGGTGTCCAGTTCGGTTTGCAGGCTGCCTGCCGGATTGTCTTCCAGGGCCGCGCCGTCAAGTGCGGCAAGACCGGTGGCGTCGAGTTTCTGGAAGGTCACGTCGAAGCCGCCGTCCGCGCCCTGGGCGAACGACTGGATGAAGACATTGCCGTCCGCGTCGATCTGGTCGGTGCCCCATCGCGTATCGTCGAGCAGGGAGATGCCGTTGTACTGGGTCGATTCGATGATGCCGGTGATCTTGTCGCGCAGGGCGTTGTACTGCGTGGCGACATCCGCGGAGTATGCCAGATCGCCGTCCTTGACCTGCTGGGCGAGGCTCTGCATTTCCTCTAAAGTGCTTTTGATCGTGCCCACCGCGCCAGCCGCGATGCCGACCATGGAGGAAGCTTCCTGCACATTTTTGCCAGCCTGGCGGATGGCCGCGCTGTCCGAGCGCAGCCTTCCGGTGATGGCCTCGTCGTAGGGGTTGGTCAGGGGCTTGACCGGTTGCTGCCCAAGTATCATTTCGCGCAGGTTGGTGCCCACCGATGAACCCTGGAAGTAGACGTTCATGAGCAGATCCTGCTGCCACATCTGGGTGGCGGTGGAAACGACGAAGAGTTTTTGCAGATCGCTTAAGGCCATGAAAACCTCTTTACGGGCGCTTGTTATCGAAGCAGGCGGATTCCGGTGGACATTCCTAACCAATCGGATGATTTTTAAAAGTCATTAATAGACGACTTCCTCCAGCGTGAGCCCCCGTGCCGGGGCCGTGGCCGGGGCCTTGCGGCGGTCACATCCTTCAAGGATGGCGCGGACTTCGCCGGGGCCCAGCCCGCCTCGGCCCGCTTCGGCAAGCAGCCCCATGAGGTTGCGGACCATCTGCTTCAAAAAGCCATCGGCCTGAAAGCGGAAGACCCATTCCGCCGGGCTCTGCCCCTGGGTGCGCAGAATGGGTTCGAGGGTGCGCACGGTGCCTTTGATCTCCGTGCCGGCGTTCTGGAACGCCGCGAAATCGTGGGTTCCGGCCAGCTCTTGCGCGGCCTGGTCCATGGCCTCGAAATCAAGCCCGCGAACAGCCCAGACAAAGGGCGCCCGCTGCGGCAGAATAAAGTGCGGCTCGGTCCAGAGGGTGTAGGCGTAACGCTTGGAGCGGACCGAGAAGCGCGCATGAAAATCCTCGGTCACTTCCACTGCGTCGAGAATGGCGATGTCGTCTGGCAGCATGGCGTTCAGGGCCTGTTGCCAGGGGATGTGCGCCTTGGACTCCGGGACGTCGAAGTGGGCCACCTGCGCCAGGGCATGCACGCCCGAGTCCGTGCGTCCGGAGCCGTGAACCCGCACCAGTTCGCCGCAGATGCGGGTCAGCTTATCCTCGATGGTGCCCTGGATGGTCGCGCCCTGGCCCTGAATCTGCCAGCCCTGGTAGCGGGTGCCGACGTAGGCCACGGTAAGCCTGATGCGCGGCATTCCTCAGTTCCCGTTCTCGCCGGTCTGCAGCCGGGTCAGGGCCGCGGAGAGCGCTGCCGCGCGATCGGCCCGCACCGAGGACAGGATTTCTCCCGCCTTGCGGCCGCTCATCCCTGCCAGGATTCTGACGGCGATGGGTTCTTCCAGGGTTTGCAGCACCACCGCCGCCTGCTTGGGCTTCATGTTCGAATAGACGTCGATCAGATGCGCCATCTTTTCGTCCTGGATGCTTGCGGCGGAATCGATCAGGTTTTGCATCCTGATTTCAAGCTTCCGTAATGTGGTGAGCTTTTGATCGACTTGAGCTTCCAGTGCCTTCAGTTCCGCTTCTTTCTTGGCCAGTGCCTGTTCCCGTGCATTGAGGTCCTGGGGCTGATTTGCCTGAGCGTCGGAATCGGTGGCGTTGTCCGGCGTGGAGGGCGCGGCAGGCTCCTGCGCCAGGGCCTGGCTTGCGGCAATGGCCGGCCGGACGATCACGGGCTGCAGCAAGGGATTGTCGGGGAGGGTGGGTGGAATCCAGAGCAGGCAGATGGCGGCCAGCTTGACGGCCGCGAGGGCGATGAAAGCCTGGACCAGCCTAGTAAGGCGTGCGCCCGTGGCGGAGGGTGCCTGTTTCGTCGAATTCCTTTTGCTCTTTTCTCTGTTCTTCCTGAACATGTTTTTCTGCCTGTTTGGCCCGGAGTTTCTCCAGGAGTTTGCGGTCCTTGGCTTTTGTCACCAGTTCGAGCCGACGGGTTTCGGCCAGCTTTTGCAGTTCGACAAGTTTTGCCTGTGCCTGTGTTTTGTCAAGTTCCAGACGTTTTCGCCAGCCCGACCAGAGCCACAGCTCCGGTTGGGTCATTTGTTTGATCGCGCTGAGTTCGACAAGGCAGGCTTCCAGGTCTTTGTGCAGGGCATCGACACGCAGTTTCTGTTCCGCGACCTGTTGTCTGGTAAGGCTCAAGGCCAGTTTTGCCTGGTCTTCGAGCTGCCTGCGGTATTCCAGGATTTTTTCAAGTTTGAACAGAAAGGGGCGTGCCATGTCGGTATGTCAGCAAAAAGCGTGCACAAAAAAGCCCGGCCATACCGGCCGGGCTTCGTGAAGCTTATGGCCGCTGGATGCTAGGCGGCGCTGGCGGCCGCGATATAGCCCTGGCGCAGGGACTCGATGAGTTCCTTCACGGAGATGATGGCGTTCACCCTGTATGCGTTGGCGCCCGCAAAGGCGAAACCGTGCTTGAGCTGTCCCTTCTTGGCGTTCACCAAGGCGAGCGCGATGCAATAAGGGCTTTTGGTGTAGTCGCAGGAACTGATGCAGTGGAACGGGCACTTGAAAGGCTTTTTGAGGCCGCTGGTCACATCGTCGAGAAAGGGTCCGCTGACCGCTCGTCCGGGCAGGCCCACCGGGCTCTTGATGATCTGGATGTCTTTTTCCGTGGCGTTTACGTAGCTTTCCTTGAACTTGATGTCCGCGTCGCATTCGTGAGTGGCCACGAAGCGCGTGCCCATCTGCACGCCCGCCGCGCCCATCTGCAGGTACTTGTGGATATCCGCGCCGTCATAGACGCCGCCCGCGGCGATGACCGGGATGGGGCGTCCGGCTTTGGCCTCGAATTCGCGCACGGCCTCGATGACCTCGGGTACGGTCTTTTCAAGCGAGAATTCTGGATCGTCGATCTGTTCCGGCTTGAAGCCGAGGTGCCCACCGGCCTTGGGGCCTTCGACCACGAAGGCGTCGGGCAGATAATCGAACTTCGACAGCCATTTCTTGCAGATGATGCTGGCGGCCCGGGCCGAGGAGATGATGGGCACGAGCTTGGTCTTGGCTCCGTCCTTGATGTAGGAGGGCAGGTCCAGGGGCAGGCCGGCGCCAGCGAAGATGATGTCCGCGCCTTCCTTGATGGATGTCTTGACCAAGTCGCTGAAGTTGGTCAGGGCGACCATGATGTTCACGCCCAGGATGCCGTCGGTCACTTCGCGGGCCTTGCGCAGTTCGCGGGCCAGGGCGCGCGTGTTCGCTTCGCGGTAATTGCTTCCGATATCGGGCTCGCCCATGCCGATCATGGCGGCGGCGATGACGCCGATGCCGCCTTCCTTGGCCACGGCCGAAGCCAGCCCGGAAAGGGAGATGCCAACACCCATGCCGCCCTGGATGATGGGGATTTTTGCAACAAGATCACCGATCTTGAGTTGTGGGAAGTCCATTGTGTTCTCCTGTATGGATTGCGCCGTGTGGTCGGCGGGAAGTGAAGAGCTTGAGTGACCACTTAATAAAGGCGTTTGTGGCGCTGCTAACTCAAAAAAAAAGGGGGGTCAATGAAGGCCCCTCGGCCTGGTTATTTGCCGATCAGCACGCATGGTTTTCGGACTTATGCTAAGGTCCTGAACAGTCGTTCAAAAACGTGTGATACGTACCAATACTTACCAGATCGGCAGGGAGAGGGGAAGAAGAACGCAGATCTCCCCTGCAATGATGGCGGCTCCCAGAAAATCGCCGTTCACGCCTCCCTGTTTGCGGCCCAGGGCCAGCAGCGCGGCCAGGACGGCAACGGTCGTCGCGAGGGTCGCGGCCAGATGGCTCGGGGCCAGGGCCAGGGCCGGGAGCAGGGTGGTGCATCCGCCCACGATCAGGGCAGAGCGCGTCGCCCCCTGCACGGCGTTTTGTCCGAGGCCCGGACGGGACAGGTTTTGGCTCATGCGGGCCAGCACCAGACAGGAAAACCGGCCAAAAACAGGGGCAAGGATGAGCGCCGACCATGCATCGCGGGAAACGGCTGCTTCAAAGAGCGCGGTCTGAAGCCCAAGGCCCAAAATGAGGCCCATGGTCCCGAAGGCACCGATGTGGCTGTCCTTGACGATGGTCCAGAAGCGTTCGCCCGTCGCGCCGCTGCCCCATCCATCCCACAGGTCGGCCCAGCCGTCCCAGTGCAGGCCCCGTGTCAGGTAGATGTTGAGTCCGGTCAGAATCCAGGCCAGGACCCAAGGAGAGAGCGGGAGCCGGGAGCAAAGAGCCAGGATCAGTCCGAGGAGCAGCCCCACCATCGGATACATGGGCATGGATTTGCTGATGGCCTCGGAGGTGGTGATATGGGCGCGGCCCAGGCGGGTCAGGAAAGTCAGGGCCACGAGGAAGTCTTTGAGCGGATTCACGGGTGCGGGGTGTCCTTTCGGGTCAGGCGGATGTTCAGGCCGGGGGCAAGGCCAAGGGTACGGGCGCAGTCGCCCTGGTTCACCGCCAGTTCCAGCACGCCCTGACTGCCCGCCAGGAGGCCGATCTGTCCGGGAGCGAGGCTCGCGTAGGCGACAGCCTTGACGACGGTTCTGCCGTCATCGAGGAGCCAGGTCTTTGGCGATTCATGAAAATGTTCGGCGCGCAGGTTCAAGAGGCAGTTGCCGAAGCGGTCCACGTGCAGGACCGTGCAGTCAACGACGGGATCCCCGATTTCGGCCCAGCTTAGATCGTGGCGCATGATCGTGTCCGGCGCGACGCGCGATCCGAAGGCTTGCGGTGTCGCACCCAGGGCCAGCCGCGCGGCGATGGGCGCGAAAATATCCCGGCCGTGAAAGGTGTTGCCGGCGGCGAAGGCCTGTGCGTCAATCCGCCACCATGACACGGGCTCGTCGATCAGAAACGACAGCAGGCCGTTGTCCGGGGCCAGGAAGAACTGATTTTCCCGCTGGGCCAGCAAAATGGACCGGGATGATCCGACGCCCGGATCGACCACTCCCAAAAAGATGCTTTGAGGCGGAAAGTGACGATGGCTGGCTTGCAGCAAAAAACCGGCTTGGACACTGTCATGCGCGACCACTTCGTGGCAAAGATCCACAATGCACGCGTCCGGCGCCTCACGCAGAATGACTCCCTTCATCTGTCCGACATAGGGATCAAGGAGACCAAAGTCAGTGAGTAGAACGATAATCGGGCGCATTTGATGTATCTAAGACCAAGCTCAAACCCTGTCCAGAGCCCGATCGAGAAACCTGTTGACAGTGTTGAGCGCGCCTGTGTAGATACGGCGCTCTTCGGGGCGTAGCGCAGTTTGGTAGCGCATCGGTTTTGGGAACCGAGGGCCGGAGGTTCGAATCCTCTCGCCCCGACCAGGAAAAACAAGGCTTACAGGTAAATCATCTGTAGGCCTTTTTTTATTTTTCGAGCACTTGCCGTCCCTGCAGTGCGTGAGTGTGCTATTTTCGAACACTTTAGAAATAGAGGCAGCTGTGGTTGCATCACCATGCATGTCAGGGAAATTTAAGCCGAACTTGACGGACTCATTGGCATGGTGCGACGAAACACATCTAGCGTGTAGGTAGCAAACCTTTGGTCTTCTTGAATGCCATCGGTTGGCGCTGCATTGCCAACATTGTTGGGGTCAGGTTTTGAATGGACCGCCAATATTTTTCTATCTTGAGTTTTATTAATTTGGAATAATTGTATTTTTTGACGTGTGGCGTATTTTGTGCTCAAAATATCACGGAGGACTTCTATGACTGCAAGCGAAATGGTGCAACATATCGGCAAACGTCTCGGCATTCCCGAGTTATGCCTGAATGAACTAGGGCTTTGTAGAATCAGGCTGAACGATAGCATCGTCATTGATTTTGAAGAAGATGACACCAAGAATTGGTTGCATGTTTTTGCTGCGCTGACGGACGATGCCGCGATCCTGTCGCGTGACACGTTGCTTAAACTGTTCCGGGCGCATTATCTGTATAACGATACGGGCCACGCCTCGTTCGGGGTGAATGCCGAGGACCGGTTGTGCCTGTTCATGCGTGCGCCGACTTCGGAAATGGCGGAAGAACTCTGGGTGGAAATGTTTGAAGCCTTTTTTTCCACGTATCTCGAATGGAAAGAAAAACTGTCCAGTGGAGCAACCGAGGATCCTTTACCCGGCGACGAACTGCCCGATCTGCCGCCCAGTACTTTTATCAGAGTCTGAAGGGTGATTTTGAGAATACTACCGGCACAGGTTGTAAGGAGATACTATGAGCATCGGTCTTAGTACGAATGAGTCGCGAGTCCAACTGCGGCAAGATAATTTTAAGATGGACGAGCTCGGAGGCGAGCGTCCCATTACCATCGGGAAGGACAATAAAATTGTTAAGGCCGAAATCATGTCTCCTTCGAGCCGCTCCCAGCACAAGCCGCATAAGGCAAACACGGGGCTTGAAGGCGTGTTCAAAGCCACCATCGACAAGTGCGATTGGTGGCATTCAGCCGGAAAGCTGCGCCGGGCGCAGGACGCCATCGAGGTGAACCTGGGCCGGATGGCCGGGAAGTTTGTCAATCTTCAGACGCTCGCTGGCAAGTCCGGACTTTCGGAAGATATCGCGAAGGAAAAGAATCTCCTGATCGACGGCATTGCCAAGGAACTCAGCGCGTTTGAAACTGAAATCGACAGTCTGGCTCGTTCGTACGGGCTGGACCGTGAAGCATCGGAGTCGCTCTTCCTGCAGCGGTTGATCAACGGTTTGATGAAGAACAATCCCGACGCGCTGAACAGCATGAAAGCAGCCGTTGCCGTGATGGCCAGAATGCCGGACGAAAACCCCAACCCCGTGATGCGCGACCACGGCGCATTGGTTCGTCAATTCGACAAGCTGCTTCATGCGAGCCTGCCTGATGTCGTGGCCGAACCCGTGGACCAACGAACCGGGCTGCAAAAGCTGGGCGACGTTTTCAAGGGTCTGTTCGGCTCGAAAGAACAGCGTGTCGGACAGCTCCTGCGCGAGAAGTTGAACGGGCTGGAGCAATTGTGCAAGACCGGCGCCCCCGAAATGGCAGAATTCACTGACCAGCTCCGATTGTTGCGAGAGGGCCTGAACCCCGAAACGAAACTGACAATGGAAAAGTTCGATGCCGTTCGGGAGGAGCTGGACACCATTATCGGCGCGACCATCAAGCGGGGAAAGGAAATTGCCGAAAAGGCGCTGGAGACGGAATCGGCCAAAATGGCCGGGCAGTTGGCGGTGGACAAATACCAGCCCCAGCTGGTTTCGGCCGAAGAAGCCAACCGCGATTTGTCCAAACTCTTCCTCTACAAAAACGCTACACTGGAGCAGACCAAGAGCCTGCAAAGCCCGCTTGACGAAAAGGCGGATGACCTCATCCGCAATTTTATCCGCAGTCAGAATCAAAGTCCGGAAATGCCCAAGGGGGCCAGAGCAGTGGCGCAGATCGCGGTCAATTCGGTTAAAGACATGACACTCAAGTTCGTTGCCGCGCGCCAGGAACTCAAAAGCATCGAGGTGGAGCTTTCGGCCATTACGTTGGCCAGGCAGTTGGCCGCCAAGGGCGACACGCCGCCTGCGGGAGTGGATGGCAACTCATGGCACGAAGCCTGTTCCGTGATGACCAGGCACCTGCTGGAAGCACCCGGTTCGCTCATTTCCGCAAAGGATTTGCCTGCGCTGCATCTTATCAAGACGAACGCGGCTCAGTTCACCGAAGGACTGCAAGGTGTCGCGGTGCAGAGCTTTGAAAAGCTGTTCACCCGGCTTGATGCCACCACGTCGTTTACGGTCACAGTGCCCAAACCGAGTGCGCAGCAGATTGAAGAGTTCAAACAGAACGGCAAAATGCGCATGCAGGAAGATGCCGAGCGGTTCGGAAGGGACATGCAGGAATATCGGAATTCGGCACCCAAAACCGGCATCTCTGAACTGGATAAGCGGCTGGCCGAGCTGCGCACGCCGCTCACGCTGAATCCTGACAAACTGGACGAAGCCTCGCTGCGCGGCACGCTTTCAGAGCTGGCAGAACGGATCACAGATATCAAGACGGCGTATTCCTACGAGATGGCTTCGGCTCTCAGCGGCATCGACGGAAAACAGGCCAGGCTGGATCAGCGGACGAAGCTGTTTGCGACCCTGAATACCGAACTGCAAGGGCTGATGCGGCTGGAAGCTGAACTCCATGGCATGATCAACATGCACGCCATGGGCCAGTTGGCCTCCGAAGGATTGGACATGCTACGCCAGTCCTGTCCGGAAGGCGTCGATCGGGGAGCATGGGAAAGCGACTGCAACGCCATTGTCGACTTTATCATGGCGCACCCCCACGAAATTCCCGGCCAAGAGACCGTGGCGATGTTTGAACGTCTGCTGGATACCCTCAACAAGTCTCTATCCACCGACAGCGTTGCGGATCAACAGAAAGTTGAACTGTACAAAAGTCTCAAAGATGATTTGAACGAGTGGAAAGATTGGGGCTTCACAGTGGGCATGGGACGTGACAGCCTGAACAACATGGGACACATGAACGAAGTGCTTGAGAGTGTGTCCAAGATGACCACCGCGCGTATCCGTATCTCCGATGTGGTCAATCTGATGCAGGACTCCTTTATCGCCTTGACCAAAGCAGGATTGTCCCACGCCGACGAATTGCGGTCCAACTTTTCCGAATATACGCACAAGTTGATGCTCTATGCCGATACCATGTCCCGAACTAAGGAAATGACACCGGAACTGCGGCTGATGCGTCAGGAAGCTCAGGAGTCGCTGAGCAAGGCGGTACACTCTTTCTTCCCGGCTATGGAATTTTTGGCAGGGCAGGAACAGAGTTATATGGATGATCCCACCGTGTTCACCGTGGGTCAGACCCAGCAGATAACGGACCTGCGCGCGACCCTGTTCAACGCCTATGCGGCGTTGTTTGATATCGCCCGTAATGTCGGGACGTTGGGTCTTGACGCTTCGAAGGGTGTTTCGCCTCTGCTCGGAAACGTCGACCTGACACAGAGTGATGTTGATTCGCGTGAAGTAGCGGCACTTGGAGAAGCTAACAAGATCAGCACGTACGGCCAAATGTCCCGCGTGGTGGATCCGAACAATCCGTCTTCGCTGACCCGGGTGACCACTTCCATGATCCTGGAATCCGAAGCACTGATGAACTTTCGGATTCAGATGGATATCGAGAAGCAGATGACCAAGTTGTTCACCCACACGCGGCGCTTGACGACCGCTTTGGTCGACGCCAAAGCCAGAGGGCTTGATCCCGTCGTGGCCCGTTCCATTGAACGACTGTTCAGCGAGCATGTTTTAAGCCCTGCCGAAGGCTTGCAACTGGATCGGTTCATCCCTGACAAGGATAAGCACAAGGCTTTCATCGCCAAATTCGATGAGTTGCATCAGGCTTTGATTCAGACCTTTTCGACCCTCCAGTCCTTCAATCTGAACGTTAAATCGACTCAGACGCGCATCAATTTGGAGGCGCAAAAGTACCTCGCCGAGTGCGTGGAGATTCCGTGGCATCCGTTTGACCAACACTCGTTGCGGACGACCCTGAGGGTCGTTGCTTCGCATGATGTTGACGGAATAATGTCCCGTATTCTTATCGAGTCGGACCTGACCGAGGAGCCCCGCATGTATGACGTGAGCCTGAGCGGAGACAAGGTGACCTTTACCCCCACCGACGACAAGAGTGGCAAAGGGGTGTTCACCGCTCCTGTCGCCTATAAGAATGCCCGCTTCCCGATGGGAGAGGCGAAAAAGTAAGAGAGCCAAGGAGTAGCTTCCGCATGAATATCCGCATTTCCGTCCGCACCAAACTGTTCCTGAGCCACATTCTCATCGTCCTATTCATCGCCGGCACCGCAGGGACGTATTTCTACCTGAGCGCTGTGGAAAACCTCATGGATGGGCTCAAGGAGCGCCTGCAGGCCAGCGCGGGGCTCATCAGCCAGACTCTTGACGCCGAGGCTTTGCGCCACATCCGTACAGAGGAAGATATGGCCAGCCCCGAATACGTGGCCACCCTCGACCAGTTGCGCACCCTCAAACGCATGAACCCCGACATCGCCTTCATTTACGTGATGCGCCTTGAGGCGGAGAAGATCTTCTTCGTCATTGATTCCGACGAAACCAATGCACAGGCCCTGCCGGGCAAAAAGTACGCCCACGTACTGCCATCTTTGCAGAGAGGCTTCACGTCCATGATCGTCGACGACGAGATCGTCACCGACGAATGGGGCTCGTTTCTATCGGGCTACGCCCCGATCAAAAACGCCAAGGGGCAGTTTTTGGTCGGCATCGACATGCGCGCCGATCAGGTTCGCGAAAAATACAGCGCCCTGCGCATCTCCGGTGCTGTTGCGGTATCCGCGGCCGTTGTCCTGGCCTTCGTTCTGGCCCGAATCCTGGCCAACCGATTCATGATACCCATACGCGTTTCCATTTCCCGCTGTTCCTCCATCGCGGAAGGTCGCTACGACGAGCAGCTCGACATTCAGACCAATGACGAACTCGACAGGCTCATCGAAGCCATTAATAAAATGTCGAGCAGCCTGTCCCTGTCCCAGCGCACGACGCAAGCGGCCGTCGACTCCCTGCGCCAGGCCAAGGACGAACTGGAAATCCGGGTTCGTCAGCGCACCTCCGATCTCTCGGAAGTCAACAACAAGCTCAGCCAGGAAGTGGCCGAACGGCTTGTGGCCCAAAAGGCTTTGCAGGAGGCCGCGACCATCGATCCGCTGACCCGCCTTTTCAATCGGCGCGTCGTCCAGGAGCGGCTCGACCTCGAAGTGGCCCGAAGCAGCAGGCAGAATACGCCCTTCACGCTCGTCATCGTGGACCTCGATCATTTTAAAATGATCAACGACACTCACGGACACGATGCCGGGGACAGCATTCTGGTGGAAACGGGAGTGCGCATGAAGGGCATCATCCGTGGGCAGGACACGTTGGCCCGATGGGGCGGTGAGGAATTCATGATCCTGTTGCCGGATACCGACTCGGCAGGGGGACTGGAAGTCGCCGAGAAGGTCCGCGCGCGCATCGCCGACACGACTTACTATTTCGCGGGCAAGGAGATCCGGGTTACGGCGAGTTTTGGAGTGGCCCAGTATAAAGGAGACTTGGAAGGGGCGATCACGGCCGCGGACCAGGCCCTCTATCAGGCCAAGAATCTGGGCAGGAATCGGGTCGAGCTGGCCGGCGCGGAACTTTGAACACAAGGGAGATGAACGCTCATTCCGGCAGCATGAACTGAAGCAGTCTGTTTTTTTCAAAGCGCCCGATCAGGCCGGTTTCAGGCGTTGCCAAAAACCGTATCCCTGACACGGGCGTATTTTTTTGTGCGAAGGCTTAAGGGGTATAGAGCGCCAGGACCTTGCGCACGAAATCCTGCGTTTCGCGAAAAGGGGGAATGCCGCCGTGGCGCTGCACGTTGCCCGGGCCTGCGTTGTAGGCCGCCAGGGCCAGCTCCAGGGTGCCGAAGGCGTCCAGCTGGCGGCGCAGATACAGGCTGCCCGCTTCAACGTTGGCGCGGGGATCGAAGGGGTCGGTCACGCCGAGGTGCGCCTGGGTGCCGGGCATGAGCTGCATGAGGCCCTGGGCGCCCTTGGGGGAGATGGCCAGGGGATCGTTGTTGGATTCCACGCGGATGACGGCCCTGATGAGACCCGGGTCCAGGCCCGAGACGCGGCTGCCGTGCCCGATGATCGGGTCCCACTCGGCCATGGTCGGCATGTGCGCCCGCCCTTGGGCTGACTCCGTGACGAGCAGGGGAGGAACCATGCGCGGCAGGGCCAGGAGATGGGCGTGATCGGACAGGGAATAGACATCCATCTGCTCGATCATGTTCTCTGTTCCGCGAGCGGGATCGCGGAGCGCCGAGGCTTCGTCGTCATGCAGGGGCCGCACGACCTGGGGCATGCGCTCGGAGACGCTCATTTCCTCCTGGAGGATGCCGGGCATGCTGCGCCCTGGGCTGTCCGCGGACAGGGCCGGAGAGGCGAGCAGGGCGGCCCAGGTCAGCGTGGCGGCGGCGTGTCGGAGGGGGCGCATCACTCGGGCTTGGCGAAGTAGAGTTCGACGATGTTCGCGCCGTTGTGATGTCTGTATTCGTGGCGGGCGCTGACGGATTTCACCAGATGGACCCCCAGACCGCCGATGGGGCGGTGGTCCGCGTCAAGGTCGAGGTCGGGCCTCGGTGCCTCGTCGAAGGGGTCGAAGGGATGCCCCCAGTCCGTGACGCTGAAAAAGAGGTAGTCCTGGCCGTCCAGGCGCGCGGGGCGGCATTCCACCCGGGCCTCGCCGGGGCCGCCGTCGTAGGCGTGGGTGAAGACGTTGACCAGGAGTTCTTCGGCCGCAAGCCGCACGTGGGAGGCGATGCCCTGGAAGTCCGGCGGGATGCGACTCTCCAGAAACTCGTTTACTGAGTTGAGTTCCTCGATGCGGGCGGGCACGGTCAGAGCGGCCATGTTTCCTCTCAGAGTTTGGCCAGGGCCGTTTCCGGAGTGTCGTAGATCGGCATCATGGCGGTGAAGCCCGATATCTTGAAGACCTCGCTGACCATGGGCTGCAGGTTGCAGAAGGCCACGGGGACCTTTTTTGTGCGGCTCCCCTTGAGCAGGGTCAGTATGCCGCGCAGGCCGGCGGAGCTCATGTATTCGATACCGGCCAGGTCGATCAGGATCTTGACCGCTCCGGCGTCCAGGCTTTCCTGGCAGGCGTTGACGAAAATGTTCGTGGTCGTCGCGTCCATGCTGCCGCTGGGTTTGATGACAACGATGTCCTGTATCTGCGATACGTTGATTTGCATGTCTTTCTCCATTTATTGTGCGTAGCTCAGGAGCAGTCCCTGACTGACCTTCACCCACCCGTCAAGGGTCACAAAGAGAAGGAGCTTGAAGGGCAGGGAGATGGTCATGGGGGATACCATCATCATGCCCATGGCCAGCAGGATGTTCGAAATGATGAGGTCTATGGCCACAAAAGGCAGGTAGAGCAGGAATCCTATCTGGAAAGCCTTGGTCAGCTCCGAAATGGTGAACGCCGGAACCAGGATGAACATGTTGTCGGGCGCGATGCGTTCGTGAAGATTCTGGGGCCAAATGCGCTTGGCCGTGCTCATGAAGGTCCGAACCACCGATTCGTTGGCGTTGGCTGACAGGAATTTGCGCAGGGGCGGCGAGATGTGCTCCAGGATCCGACCGACTTCCGCGGGGGTCGGGTTTTCCTTGATGTCGGCGGTCTCCAGAAGCGCTGCCGTGTTCATGGCCATGGGCGCCATGATGAAGATGCTGAGGATGATGGCCAGGCCGTTCATGACCATGGTCGGCGGGACCTGCTGTACGCCCAGGGCGTTGCGCACCAGGGAGGTGACCACCACGATCTTGACGTAGGAGGTGACCATCATGAGCATAAACGGCGCCAGGCCAAGGGCCGCGATGCCGAAGATGAAAAAGAGTGGATTAACCCCGACCATCCTGTCCCCCCTTCCGGGCCAACGAATCGACCTGCACGCCGAGCACGCCGTTGATGTCCACCAGGCGTCCCGTGCCGACAACGGCTCCGTTGATGCGTAGCGACACCGGCGAGAGCGGGTCGCAGCCGAGGGTGAAGGTGTAGCCAGGCACAAAGGCCGCGAGGTCCGCGACCGTCATGGTGCGGCGTTCAAGCTCGAAGCAGAGCTCGACGTCGATGCCGCCGACATCCAGTCCTGCCTGATCTTCGGCGGGAGAAGTGGTCTCGGACGGATTTGTGGTGGTCATGGGGATCTCCTGGAAATTCGTCACGGCGTTCACCACCGTGGCTTGGGTGTCGTTGACGGTGCACAGCACGCCGGCAGCACCGCCCGGAGGATTGGCCTGTCCGGTCGCGGGAGGGCACGGACGGAGCATGATCCTGCCCTGTGCGCCTTGGTAGTCGGGCGGTAGGAGGATGTCGCCTTGCTCCAGTGCGGAAAGCTCCCGGATGGAGATGCGCATGCTGCCCGCGTCCACGCACACCGCGATGGGCAGGTCGGGATGCTCTTCCGCGCCCTGGCCTGCGCCGCGGACCGGCAGGTCCGCAAGGCGATCGCACAGGAGCAGGGCGGACTGTCGGTCCGGTATGGCGACGCGCAAGGGCACGGGTGTATCGTCATGCTCGGCGTCGGAAAATTCAAGAATCAGGTGCACGAATGCGGCCGGATTGTCGTCCTCGGTCTCGCCGGGTTCGAGCGTGGCTTCGCCCAGGGTGACGGCGTTGCCCATGAGTCGTTGCAGGGGCTCAAGCAAGGTGCCAAGGATCAGGTCCAGCACAGCCAGGCGTACGGCCCCGGGCAGGTCTGTCCAGAGCGGAACTTCGGCGATGGCGGGATGGCGGCGTATGAAATCCGTGTCGCCCAGCTCCACGCGCCAGGCGCCCCCGGCGCAGTGCAGGCGTAGCGAGCCCATGACCTTGAAGGGAAAGGGCGCAGGCACCGCCCGCAGCGTGGCGGGGCGATGGCCGACGACCACGGCCCACGGCTGCTCGCGGGTTAGAAGCATGTTGTCCACGTGGGCCTGGAGCGGGTCCAGGCGCGGAGGAGCGTACACGGCGGACGTGTGTTCAGGCATGGTTGGTCCTGTCATCGGGGTTCATCGGTTTCGGGGACCCAGCCCCTTGAACGGCGATTGCTGTCGTTGTCTTCCGCACCGCTTTCGGAGGTGATGTCGATGCGCACCGGACTGTCCAGATTTTCCAGCCTGGCCTTGAGGTCGTTTTGCGCCGCGACAAGGGTCTGGAAGGACGAAGCGTTGTCCGTGACCAGAACGACCTGCAGGGTGCCGTCGGGGCCTTTGGTCATACGGATTTCCGTTCCGGGCAATACGTCGGGTCCGAGGCGTAGCCGCACTTCCTGTCCACCGTCCGCGGTCTGGCCGACCAGGATGCGTTCCACCAGCTTCTCGGCCAGTTCGCTGGGCGGCATGGGCGCTTCAGGCCGGGCTGCACCGGGCGTAATCGACGCCATGCGTCCGCTGAACAGGTCATTCAGGGGCAGGGACGGCATCTGGCCGGGGGCATCGTCATCCGGGGCGTTTTCAGATGCTTTCGTGGGAGTGTCACCGGATCGGGCTTCGCGATCCTTTCCTTTCGTGTCCATGGAATCTTGGAAACGCTGCACCGAGTCTTTGTCGGGTTGCTGCGGTCCGGGCTTTTCCTCTCCCGCGCCAGCCCTTTCGAGGCGTGTGGAGTCGACTTTCATGAAATCCGGCATATTCTTGTCCTTCCTGACCGGGATCAGGCGTCATCGCCCGTACCGATGGGCAGGGGCCTGAATTCTTCGCTTTCCAGGTCTTCCTTCCGTTCGGCTTCCCGGCGGGTCATTTCATTCCATATGTTCTTGTGGGCCAGAATGCGGGCCGTGTCGCGACGGGCCTTGTTCAGGCCGCTCCTGGCGTCGGTCACTGCCTGGCGGGCCTTGACGAGGGCCTGCTCGGCCTTGGTCACGTCCTCCTCGCGCAGAAGTTCCGCATCGCGCAGGCGGCCGAGTCCGGCCTTGAAAGCCTCAAGGTCGTCGAGGCTCAAAAGTTGTCCCATTATGGCCTCGTAGCGCCTATCCTCTTCCTCTACGCGCCAGATGCGATAGCGCTCAAGCTCTTTTTCGCGTTCCCGCAGCGTGGCTTCGGCCTCTCGGACCATCCGCTCGGCCTGTCGCAGCAGGTTCTGAGCGGCTTCTTCCCTGTACTGCCGTACCGAGAGCAGAGGGGCCAGGGGGTAGCGAGCCATGGTCAGGCCACGACCTTGTGCATGGCCTGCAGGGTCTCCTCGAAAGTGCTTTTCTCGGACAGGCCCTGCTTGAGGAACGTATTTACCGCGTCGATTCGGCTCAAGGCGTCATCGGCATCCCGGTCCGAACCCTTCTTGTATTCGCCTATCTGCACGAGCAGCTCGACCTCCGCGAACTTGGCCAGGATCTTGCGCAGCTTCTGGGCGGACTCCTTGTGTTCGCTGGAAATGATGGCGTTCATGACGCGGCTGACGCTGGCCTGCACGTCGATGGCCGGGTAATGGTTTGATGCGGCCAGCTTTCTGGACAGGACAATATGCCCGTCAAGGATGGAGCGGGTCTCGTCGGCGATGGGTTCGGTCATGTCGTCGCCTTCAACCAGCACCGTGTACAGGGCCGTGATGGAGCCCTTGTCCGACGTGCCGGCACGTTCCATGAGTTTCGGCAGGGTCGAGAAGACCGATGGCGGGAAACCGCGCCTGGTGGGCGGTTCGCCTGCGGCCAGGCCGATTTCGCGCTGGGCGCGTCCGAAGCGGGTCACGGAATCCATCAAGAGCAGCACGCTGCGGCTTTTGTCGCGGAAATATTCGGCGATGGCCGTGGCCGTGTAGGCGGCCTTGAGGCGCTCCATGGACGATCTGTCCGAAGTGGAGACCACCAGCACCGCCTTCTTGCGGCCTTCGGGCCCGAGGTCGTGTTCGATGAACTCGCGCACCTCGCGGCCGCGTTCGCCAATGAGGGCCAGCACGCAGACATCGGCGGAGCAGCCCTTGATGATACTGGAGAGCAGGGTGCTCTTGCCGCCGCCCGCTGCGGCGAAGATGCCCATGCGCTGCCCTTCGCCACAGGTCAGCATCCCGTCCAGGACCCGTAGTCCCAGGGACATGGGGCGGTCGATGATGCGCCGCGACATCGGATTGGGCGGGTCGGCGTACACGGGGTAGCGGGTGCGAGGTTTCAGCGGCGGCCCACCGTCGATGGGATTGCCCAGGCCGTCAAGCACACGGCCCAGAAGGTCTTCGCCTACGGGAACCGAGTGGATTTCGCCGGTGGGAATGACCTCCGTGGCAGGGGAGATGCCCTGCAGATCTCCCAGGGGGGTCAGCAGGGCTACCTGTTTGACGAAGCCCACCACCTCGGCCTTGAGGGTCCAGCTGTCCCACGGATTGCGCAGGATGCACAGCTCGCCCACCTTGACCCCGGGCACCACGGCCCGGATGATGGTGCCAACGACCTGCTCCACGCGGCCTCGGACCTCCACGGAACTGGTGTTCTGGACCGTCTCCTCCAAGAGAGCGCCGATATATTCAAATGCCATTCCCGTTCTCCTTCCGTGCAGCCGAGGGCCGCGCGGATTATGCCGGCCCGCTGCGCGGATCAGGCGTTGATGCGGGCCTGCAGCGCATTCTCCAAGGCCCGCAACTGGGTTTCGAGGCTGGCGTCCACCACGCCCAGTTCGCTTTCGAGGAGGCAGGCTCCGCGTTCGAGGCGCGCGTCGGGCACGATGTCCAGGAAACTGGTTCGACCAGGGGCGGCCTGCAACATGGCCGCCAGGGCCTTCTCCACGGCTGCGGCGTCGGCGGGGGCAACGCGCACGGTGACGTGCTGCTGGTTGCGTACGCCCATCAGGGCCGTGCGTACGATGCGCACGATGCGGTCCGCGTCGTCGAGTTCTCCGATGATCTTGCGGAGGGCTTGGCCGACGACGTTGACCAGGGTCGATTCGATGCCTTCGATGAACTCCACCGAGGACATGATCGTTTCAAGCATTTTCTCGGAGTGTGCGAGCTTGCCCTCGGTCCGGCCGTCCTCGTAGCCCTGTTGGCGTTGCTGTTCGTAAACTTCTTCGGCCTCGCGCACGATGGCTTCCGCCCGCTCACGCGCGGCGTCGAGGATCTGCTGGGACGAATGGAGGGTCGCGGCGTCCGCGGCCTTGAGCACCCGCAGGCCGGCCGGGGGCAAGATCGTGTCCTTGGTTAGTCGAAACATGGAGCCCATTGCGGCGCGACCTCCTTGAGCAGAATTTTCTTGAATCCAAACCATACGGCTCGTCTGGCTTCGGCCGGGAGAGTCTCGTCCAGGTCCGTGTCCATGTTGTCCGGGGCGCCCACGGCGGAGAACGCCGGGGCCAGTTCGGCGAATCGGGTGGCGCAGATGTCCAGCAGTTCCCGGGGCCAGACGGAGCTGCACAGGGACAGGGCCTGGCGTCCGTGCCGACGGATGCGCGCGGCCAGGCCGCCGTGGCTGTCGCCGAAGAGGCCAGCCAGTGATCCTGCCTGGAATCTGCCGCGTTGCAGGGCATAGGCAAAGAGTTCCGGGCCTATTTCCCCTCGCGCGGTCAGGACGTCCTCGCGTGCGATGAGATGGGACAGTTCGTCGGCATGCAGGGCCACGCCGAACTGGAGCACGGCCCGGTCCAGGAGTTCCGGCGGCAGAAGGGCCAGCCGACGCGATTCCTCCGCGAAGTCCCAGAAGTGGCTCGGTCCGTCGGAAGTGACGTAGTCGACGAGGCGGCGTCGAGCGCGCCCGTGAGCCCACAGGGTCTCTGCGGCCAAGCCCTGGATCCGGAGCAGGCCGACCGGCGTCTTGGTCGACCGCAGTTCATCCTGCCCGTTGAATGCGAGCATGGATTGAAAGAGCTGCGGCTTGTGCCGGATGATGTGGACAAAAAAGTCTTTGTGCATGCGTTGCCTTGTCGTCACGGGTCACTTGCGAAGGAGTCCGCCGAGCTGGTGTCGGGAACGCTGATCCGTTTGGATCGCGCCGGTTCACTCGGGCAGGGCGGCCTTTGGATCCTTCCGGCGCTGATTGCGACGGTACAGCTCGTACCCCGCCAAGAGGATGCCCCCGCTGACGCACAGGGCCGCGACCAGAAGGGCCAGGGCCTGGACAAACGGCGGACCGTCGGCGGGTCTGTACGGTATGCCCAGGAAGCGTTCCTGTGCGACCATGGGGACACTCACGGATTCGCGCGCCGGAACCAGCATGATCGAGACGCGTTCGGGGTCGAGATTCGGAACGGCCTTGGCCGTGACCTCGCGCACCCGGGCCACGAGGTTGGTCACGGGGGAATCCGGCAGGTGACGCATGAATACGGCCGCCGACGGCAGGTTCTGGTGCTCACCGGCCTGGGCGACTCCGGCCGGGACCACGTGCACTCTGGCAGTGAGCACGCCGTCGATGCGCGAGAAGGTGTCCGCGAGTTCCTGGGAGATGGCGTAGGCCAGGCGCACCTGTTCCTCGGCCGGAGAGGAGATCATGCCTTGCCCGGAGAAGATCTGTCCCATGTCCGTGAAGCTGCCGCGCGGCAGGTTGTTTTCCTGGAGGATCTCCAGGGCCTGGACGAGCTCTTTCTCATCGACGGTGATGGAGAAGCCTTTCTTGCCTTCGGCCACCTTTTTGGCCTGGATGTCCCGCTTGAGCAGAACGGTCAGCATGGAGTTGGCTTGTTCCTCGCTCAGTTCCCGGTAGACTTCGACCTGGCATCCCGCCAGGACGAGACAGAGCAATAGCACGAGAATGGCCGGGATGAGCCGACCGGGCAGGGGGAAGCGGCCCCGGGGAGTTGAAACGTTGGGTGTGGGCACCGTGCAATCCTTGTGTTTGTTATCCCTTTTGTCTGAGGAGGCTTTCGAACCCCTGGGCCATTTTTTGCGAGGCTTTCATGCCGCTTTCGGCGTGTACCTTGAGCATCCCGGCGAGATACTGCATGCGGAACAGGTCCTCGGCACGCAGTTGGCCCGACTCGATGCGACCCAGGATATTCTCAAGTTCGCGCAGCCCGTCCGAGGCCTCGACCCTGGACGAAGCATCCGTCTGGGGGGCTGCATCCGTAGCCGCAGCCTCTCGTGGAGCGAACCCATTCGTTTCCGCCGTGCGCAAGCCCTCGGACTGGTCGGCGATTTTCTCCGGGGCCTCCGGAGCGTCCATGGCCTGGGGACCGTTTGGCACGGCCTCCGTTTGGAACTGGGTCTGCTCTGTCGGCTGCACGTCGATCTGGGCCTGCTCGTTTAATCCCGTAGCGTCGTCGGTCCCGGATGATCCTGGGGAAACGGGCTCGGGGCCGCGCTCCATGGCTTCCTCGAAGGCGCGTACAAGTTCAGGGTCCGGTTGCCCACTGGGGCCGAAGTCCGAGCGCAGCTCCGCGCCGCTGGAGACTCCGGTTTTTTCCAGGGCGGCGAGCAGCCGACTGGCCAGGTTGGCAACGGACCCCAGTTCCATGGGTGTCTGCTACTGACGAGCGCGTTCGAGCAGGGTCGTCGCGAGTTCGGCTCTGGGACCGCCTTCGCGGGACAGGGGTTCCAGTATGTCCTCGGCGTCATTGCACCGTCCGGCCAGGGTGAGGCAAAGGCCGAGCATGGCGCGGGCTTCCTGGTCGGCCGGGTCGGCAGCCAGAACTTTCTCCCGCAGGAGTTCCTCGCCCTCGGTGAACTCGTTGAGGACGATGTGGCTCAAGGCCAGACCGATGTTGGCCGGAGCCATTTCCGGGTCCAGGGTCAGCAGGCCTTCGTAGATGGCCCGCGCCTCGACTACGAGGCCCTTGGAGCAGCCTGCGTTGGCGATGTCGAGGAGGCGTTGTCTGTGTTCCGTGGAAAGCATGGGTTTCTCCCTAGCCCGCGCGCTGGGCGAGGCTTTTGAGCATGTCGTTCATGCTCTTGGTGACGGTGGAGAGGGATTCGAGCATGGCGTTGTACTGGCCAAGTTCGAAATTGAGCATGGCCATCTGCTCGGGGCTGGCAGACTCACTGTTCTGCAGCTCCTTCATTTTCTGCTCGATGTTCGCGCCGCGCTTGCTCACGGCTTCCATGCTCTTGTCGAAGAGATTGCCCAGGTTCAGTCCGGGGGTTCCTGAAATAGCCATATGTACCTTCCTTGCCCGCCGGTGCGGCAGGCTGCGTTTTTCAGATCAGGATGAGAGCTTGTTCAGGATGCTCTCCGCGGCCTGGATCATGGCGCGCGACGTCCGGGCCGTGGTCATTTCATCCGGTGCCAGACCCCGGTCCATGTTTCTACGGATGTCCATGTCCATGTTCAGAAGGTCTTCCCGGATGGGCTTTAGGCCCGCACCCGATGGATCGTTCTCCAGTATGTCCAGGACCGAGACAAAAGCTTCATTCATTGGTGCCTCGCAGTCTGTAAATGGTTACAACCCCGTCTTTGCGGAGCCTTAGTTCCTTGTCATCGATGCTTTCCAGGGTGTGCCCCGTGGGCAGCAATCCGCCTTCGAAAACCCGTTCACCCGTGTGTACGGAGATAAAGCGCATGGGTGAGAGGGTCACGCCCGTCACCTGAAGCCCCTCGATGCTCGCTTCGGAAGGTTCTGCCGCCATGGGGCTCGGGGCAGCCATGGGCATGGCCGATGTCGTGTTCGCGGGAGTTGCAGCCCTGGTCAGCGTGACCTGCGTCGCGGCAACAATTCTGAAAGGCACCGGAACGCCGAGGGCTTGTTGCGTCTCGGACATGACCGACTCAAGCACGCTGCGTTGGGCTTCGGAAAAAGTCCCTGAGAAGAGGACCATCCCGGGGCGGTAGTCGGCCGAGACGAAGTCCATGCCCGTGCGGGCCAGCAGGGGGCGCAGGACTCCATCCACTGCGTCGGCATGGATGATGTCCCGCACCAGCAGGGGACGCATGTTGGCCGGGAAATCCTCCAGCGCCGCGGCGAAGGCGGCTTCCTCCACCTGACTGCTGCGCATGTAGCCGCGCACCTGGTAGCCGTTGCTTTCCTCGGTCTTCAAGATCTCCGGGAACAGTCCTTGGCTGTTGAAGGCGAAGGCGATGGCCCCGATCCGGTCCGCACGCACGTGGACATCGAGTTGAACAGGTGATTGCAGACTTTGGGCCAGCCTGAGCAAACGGGCCCGTTCGTGGTCGTCCGCCACTTCCCCGCGTACCTCCAGGATCTCTCCGTCGCGTTGGACCGAGAGGCTTGTGAACCCGCTTTCTTTCAGAATTTCAGTGAGTTCTTGCTGGCTGACGCCGGTCGGCCGGGTTGAAAATTCGTAGGATACGGCCAGGGAGCCAAGGCAGAGCAGGACCACAAGGGCGCGTATGATCTTGCCTGCGGTCCGGCTTCGGGGTCGGGGCGGCGTCGCTTCGGAGTCAACGGAGTCGGCGTTTGCCAATTCTGTTGGCGCCTGATCCGTTCCGGCTTCGACGACCGGTGTGTCGGTTGCCAAAGGGGGCGTTGCCTGCCTGTCGGTGCTGTCTGCGGGTTTCGCGAGGCGGGCGATGAGTTCCTGCCATGCTTCAGCCGTGTCTTCGGCCGGCAGCCAGGCCAGCATGGTCGAGCCCAGCAGGCACGGTGAACCGGGGCTCCAGGGAGTGCCGTCGGCAGCGGCCGGGCTCTGGTCGATCAGTACTGTGTCGTCCACGGGCCGGATGTCGGCCTGCGGCGAGTCGTCCTGGACGGGGATGATCCGCACCAGGGCGTGTCGCGGCGACACCAATCCCTCACTCAGGATGATGTCGCAGGAATCGTCACTGCCGACCAGGTGTTCCCCGGGCGGCAGGATGATTTCCGCGCCCATGTGGGGGCCGGAAAAGATTCGCAGGCGGATGGAGCCGGCCGGGGTCATGGCTGGGAGCCTCCCGCCTGCCTGGCTGCGGGTCTGAACGGCGCCGCGAGTGCCTCGTCGGTCGGGGCGGCGTGCGCACAACCGCTACGCTTGGGCGGTGCCGGGCGCTCTGAATAGTCCGCCTGGGTCGGGCTCTGGCGCATGGCCGGATCATCCACCCGTGGGGGGATGGCGGGCATGTCCTGCAGATTGATGACCCTCGGGGTTATGAGGATGAGCCGTTCCATGCGTTTGCTGCTTTTCGACGTGGTCTTGAACAGATTTCCTACGCCCGGGATGTCCTTGAGGATGGGGATGCCGCTTTCGGCGCTGCCCTTCTGCTCGTAGTAGTAGCCGCCGATGAGCAGGCTCTGTCCGGCCCCGACGATGGCCTGGGTGTTGATTTTGGTCTGCTTGATGGGGGGGATGGTCGTGGTAGACGTGGCTTCGCTGTTGTTGTTCTGATCGTCCTGGACGTTCACGGCCAGCTTGATGGTGCGCCGTCCGTCCTGCTCCGTGATGATATGCGGGGTGACGCGCAGCACCGTGCCCGCCTCGACCTTGAACAGGTCCGACGCTTCGTTGCCCTGAATGGGGATGTAGTAGGTGGTGGTGTTCTCCAGGGTGGCCTGCACGTTGTCCACGGTGAGGACGGACGGGCGGCCGAGCATGCGTGCCTCGCCCTCTTCTTCCAGGGCCTGGATGCGGGCCAGGAAGTAGTCGGAGCCCATGGTGTAGATGGTGGACAGGGTCAGCCCCGCGCCGGACGGAGAGCCGGGTACGGGCAGGGCGGAAAATGCGCCGTCGCTTGACGACAGCTCGCCGCCGAATCCCCAGCCTTTGCTGGAACCGTCCGCGGCCTGGTAGGTGATGCCAAGGTCGCGCTTGAAGTCCGTATCGATGTCCACGATGGCCGCGTGGATCTCGACGAGTTCCACGGGTTTGTCCAGGTCTTCGATGACCTTGGCGTAGTAGGGCATGCGGTATTCGGCGTCATGGACCAGAACGGCGTTGACCCTGGGGTCGGCCATGATGTTGGCGCCTGGGCCGGTCGCCTCGGGCTGCGCGGCCTGCTCCGGCTGTTCTGACTCCCGGCCCTGGGCGGCCAGCCCTGTGCCCGAGAGTGTGTCCAGCGTTGCTTTTTGCTGGGTCACACGCGTGGCCGAGACGGGCGTTCCGTTCAGCATGGCCCGCAAGATGCTCGCGATGCCGGGTATGGTCACGGTCTTGTCCATGCTGTTCACGGTGATGTCTTCGGCCCAGGCGTACTTGAGCGGGAAGACGCGCATTACAACGGTCCCGGTCTGGGCCTCTTCGAAGGCCGTCACGGCGCTCATGACCTGGTTGATGTATTCCGGGGGACCGGAAACGACGATCATGTTCCCGTCCGGTGCCAGGACAGGGTGAAGCTGCGGTGAGAATACGGCCGATTGCTGGAGCATGGAATAGAGTTTTTCGGCCGTCAGCGCCCTGGGGGTGATGAAGGCGCGGGTCATCTCCGCGTCATTGAAGAAATGGAGGGTGCTGCCGATGCGATACCAGGACACGCCAAAGGCGGCGCGCATGCCCTGCAAAAATTTGTCCGCGGGCACGTCGGAGAAACGGCCGCTGATCTTGCCGGTCACCCCGGCGGACAGGGAAGCCCCAAGTCCTTGCGCGCGGGCGAAGTGCATGAGCACCGTGGCGAGTTCCTGCTGGTCCGCGTAGTAACTGAAGGGTTTGGAGAAACCGCTCCCGGACGCCACGGGGACCGGGGCGACCGAGAGTCCGGCGAGCGTCGGCGCGGTCGTCGGCTGCTTTTTCACTGCCGGGGCCGTGTACATGTCCACGACCACCCGGTCGGGGCCTGTCAGGGTGAAGATGCGGTGGCGGCCCATGGCCATGAGGTCAATGGAGACCTCCACCCCTGAGTCCGGGGTGGAGGTGGCCTGGATTGACGAGACGATGCCGTCGCCGACGGCGCGCTCGGGCTTGACGTCTTTGGCCATGCCGATACCGCGCAGGGTGATCCGAAGCCGCCGTGTTCCGGCTTTTTCTTCCAGGGCCTGCGTGAAGTCCGCCGGTGCGCTGACATCCAGAACCACTCGCGTGTGTCCGGGTTCGGAACGGTGGCGGATGCCGTTGAGCATGGGCGAGCCGAGGGCGGCCGGGACCGGGGCCGCCGTCAGGACGGCCAGGGCGAGGACCAGGAGGACTGCCGCGCGGCGCAGGAAGCGTGAAGGCGGATGAATGACCATGCCCATCAACGTCCCGGAGACCAGGAGCCGCCGAATCCGGACAGGCTGAAGGGAGACGGCGCGGCGGCCTGTCCGGGTTTTGCTCCGGTCTGGCCCTGCCACCACGCGAGGTCGTTCAGGAAAGCCCGGGCCTCGTCGGAGGCTACTCGGGCCAGCATGTCCTGCGGAAGCCCGTCGAGCCTGACGGCGCGATGCAGTTGCAGGCGCCCGGTGTCGATGGAGAGAATGGATTTTCGCTTCCGGGAGGCGGCCACCGCGCGCTGCGCGCAGGTCTTCAGTAGCGCATCGGCCTCGGCTTCCGTGTCCGGCAGGGTGGCCAGGGTGGAGCGGAAGATGCCGGTGCGCCCGTCGGGCGAGAAAAAATCCATCTCGAGGTCTCCTTCCAGGCGGAAGCGGAACACGCCGTCGTCGTTCGGCCGGGCCGGTTGCCAGCCTGCAGCCGAGGTGATGGCGTCGGCGGCCTGTTGGGGCAAGGTCATGTGAACTCCTTGTAGAACGTGAAACTCTTGGGCCAAGGCCCTTATTTTGTCAAACAAGTTTGCCCGTGCACCGTGTTTCTAAAATCGGCCCGGAATTGTCGGGCACCGCGTCCTCCCCGGCGCGCCGGGATGGGTCCCGGTCGCGCCAGCGGGCGTCTACCCGAGGATTTTGGTCCTGGTCTGGTTGGTGTTCTGCTGGATGGAGTCCATGGTCGAGAGCATCTTTCCGATCAGTTCCCTGAGGCTGTCCTCCATACTCTTGAGGGCGTCGGTCTGGGCCCTGGCCCGTTCGATGGTGGCGTCCATGAGCTTGATGTCGGAGTCGTAAAAGCTGCCAACTGCCTGGCTGATGCTGCCCACCATGCCGGTCACGCCACCTGCACCGGCGTTGAAACTCTGCACCCGCGTATTGAGCAGCATGTCAGCGTGCCCTTTGGCCGCTGTATCCGTAATTTTGGCATTCGCGGAAACACCGCTGGACATCATTTTGAAGGCCATGGCTCCCTGTGCGATGCTCAGCGCTCCCGAAACGATGCCCATGCAGAGCTGGAAGACGGCCTTGCTGCGCATCTCCTGAGCCTGATCCTTGATCGTGTCGATGATGAGCTCCGTCTGCAAGGCTCGCTGCTCGGCGCTTTTGCGGCGTTGTTCGGAGGCCACGTCGCCGATCAAGGCCAGGTAGTTGGCGCTAAAAGACGGCAGCCCGTCCAGCCCGTTGTCCCACAGCTTGCCGGTGCCAATGGGGGGAGGCAGGGTTGGCAGGGACGTGCTGACCGTGCTCAGGGCCTGTTCAAAGGTTTTTCCGGAATTGACCGCAGCCAGCAGGGCCTGGTCGATTTGGGTGCTGGAAACATATTCCGACTTGGCCGTTTCCAGGAGCTGGTTGTATTGTGCGGCATCGAATCCGCTGATCTGATTGACATTCGTGATTGTCATGTTTCTACCTCGTGGCCTGTTTGAAACGGGTTGGCGTGGGGGCTCCGGCAGGCCGGGCCCGTCCGGCTAGGCCATGGCCGGAGTGGTCGTCAAAATTGCGGCCTGCGTCTCGGCGCATCCCTTTATGATTTCCGTGACCTTGGCCATGAGATCGTTGGCGCGCTCCATCTCGTTTTCCACCAACGCCCTGTCCATTTCAATGGACTCTCTGAGTCGTTCGAGAATGGCTTCCAGTTCCTTGGTGGTGATCTTGGTCTGGGCCACGTTGTAATCAACGACCGCACTGGCGACGGTCGTTGCGCCTTGGGCCACGCCCAGGCCAGCCGAGGTGAAGTTCAGGATTTTCTGAGCGGCCAGGATAACGCTGAGGGCCTTCTGGGTGGCCTGGGTACTGACCTGGGCGGTCTGGGCGCCGACCTTGGCGACCTCGGCACCGACCTTGACGGCATCGGTACCGACCTTGGCGGCGCTGGAGGACGTGCCGGCCAGGCCCGCTCCGAGACTCACACCGATGGCCACCACCATGATGGCCATCTGCATGCCGAAGGCGAACCACTTGGCGGCCTCGTCGTCCATGCCCATGGCCTTGCCGAGCTTCTCGAACCCGGCCATCAAGCTGACCTTGCCATCCGTGGCCGTAGACACGAGAGTGTCGACGGTCATGGCCATGCCAATGCAACCGGCCGCGATCAGCAGTGGGTTGCCGGTCAAGGCTCCGGCGACGATGGTCGCCGCGGAGGCAATGGCGCCGACGATCATGCCGATGATCTTGAAGGCTTTCAGAAAGCCGTTCAGCACAGCCTTCTTCTTCATTTCCTCAAGCTGTTTGGCGAGTTGTTCCAGCTGCTTGTCGTTGACTTCTTTTTGCTGCTGGGCCTTGAGTTCCAGGCTGTTGACGCCGTCCTTGCACGCCTGTCTGCGGGCTTCGTTGCCGATGGCGTTCATCAGTGAGTCCAGCGACATGCTGCCCACCGGGATGGACAGCACCGGGAGGCCGAGCTGCTCCAGCGCATTGTTCAGGGTCATGTCGCCGATAGCCGGAGGAAGGGTCGTTCCTCCGACCTGCCGGGTTCCGGTCAACTCCTGCAAGGCGGTGGACGCGTCTATGTTTCCGGTCTGAAAACGGTTGATGGTGAGGTCGCTGCTCATGGCTGCACCCTACGCCTTGTTTTCCAGCATCTTGAGAAGCTCTTTGGCCTTGTCTCTGCATTGGGCATGGGCCGCATTCGACTCTTCGCCCATTGTGAGCAGCCCTTTCAAGGCTCCCACGGCATTCTCCTTGTCCCCCATCTTGATGTAGCAGTTGGCCGCATAGAGGAAGGGAGAAGGGTCTGAAAGCCCGCTGGCCACCCCGGCCATGGAGTATGCGTCCACGGCTTCCTGCAGGTTTCCGTTGGCCTGACGGCAGCCCGCCAGGCCCATCCAGAAGCGGACCTCCGAATGTTTGTACAGGCACAGGGACTGAAAGATGATCGCCGCGTTCCCTGCCTGGGCAGACCCCGAGTGGAAGGCATCTTTGAGCGTGAGCGAAGAATACAACGACAACGTAAAGGAGGAGCGCCACGGCGAAGAAGATTTCGTGACCTCCGTCCGTCCCGGCTTGAGCTACAGGCACGAGGGCGCGCGCACGCTGCTGGAAACGACCTACAGGGGAACGTGGAATCATTACGCGTCCGGGAGCCGGGATCAGGAATTCAACCACGATGCCATGCTGCATGGCCTGCTGGATGCCTGGGATGGCTTTCTCTTCCTGGACCTGCGCGACACATACCGGATGGTCAACCAGGACCGGACCCGCGGCGAAACCGTGGAAGAGGACTCGACCGTCGATCAGCTGCAGCAGAACATCTTCACTTTTTCTCCCTACATCACCCCGCGTTTCGGGGAACGCGGCCAGGCCAAGGTCGGCTATGCCTACAGCAACATCTGGTACGACGAGGATGACCGGGACTCCAAGAACATCCACCGGGGGTTCGTGGACGGGGAGTACGAGCTCTCCGGACAAACCGTCTTGCTCAGCGGCTACTCCTATACCCAGGAGCTCTGGGAAGACGAGACCCTGGACCGCAATATCCTTTATCTCGGCGGCCGCTATGCCTACGCCGAAAACGGAGTCGTATACCTGAAGGCCGGCCCCCAGCATACCCGCTACCGGGACCGCGACACCAGCTCTTCAAGCCTGTTCTGGGATGCGGGGCTGGATCATGATTTCGGGACGGTGCTCCTGCACCTGAACACGGGAGTCTCCTTCGAGGACGATCCGGACACGGGCGAGACCTATGAGCGCAGGTTCGGCACCCTGCGGCTGACCAAGACCTGGTCCCGGACCACGGCCAGCGTGTACTCCACGTTGGAGGAGTACGAAGACAGGAGCGATGAAGGCGAGGATGGGGAGGAGGTGCGCAGAACGCTGCTCGGGATGAGCCTGTCTCATGAGCTGAGTGAGCGCCTGACCGCCTCCATGGGGCTGATCCACGATTTTCAGGACCGCTCGGATGACGACACGCGGCGCTGGTACGCAAATGTCGGCTTGAACTATGCCTTGAGCGAACGCGTGGGACTCGGCTGCTGGTACAGGTTCAAGGATTCCTCATCGGATGACGAGGAGGAGGAATATCAGGTGAACAGGGTCGGCGTGCAGCTCACAATGACTTTCTAGACAGCGCGGGAGCAGGACAGGGCAATGATGATGGCAGAGGCTGCGGCACGAAGGTCTGTAACGACGAACGGGGATACATGAAAAACGCCTTGACCATAGATGTGGAAGACTATTTTCAAGTCACGGCCTTTGAAGGAGTTGTGAAGCGGCAGGATTGGGTGGTCTATCCGTCCCGGGTCGAGAACAACACCCGGCGGGTGCTGGATTTGCTCGATGAATTCTCCCTGTCTGGCACATTCTTCATCCTTGGCTGGGTGGCGGAGCACTATCCGGGCGTCGTGCAGGCTATTGCAAACGGCGGTCACGAAGTGGCCTGCCACGGCTATGGCCATGAACTCATCTACAATCTGGAACCTCACGTTTTTAGGGCCGATGTGCGCAGGTGCAAGGCCCTGCTCGAAGACCTGACCGGCGTTCCTGTCCTGGGTTACCGAGCCCCAAGCTATTCCATCACCAATAACTCCATGTGGGCTCTGGACATCCTCATCGAGGAAGGCTTTGTCTATGATTCGAGCATCTTTCCCATTGTCCATGACAATTACGGCATCCCGGGCTCCCACCGATTTCCGTACGACATCGTTCGCCCCGGCGGCACCATCCGTGAATTTCCCCTGACCACTCTGGCGGTGAACTTCGCGGGCCGCAGGATTGTCCTGCCCATAGCCGGAGGCGGCTATCTGCGCCTTCTCCCCGCAGGGGTCGTGCTGTGGGGGATGCGCAGCGTCAACACTGCGGAAAAGCAGCCTGTGGTTCTCTATTTCCATCCCTGGGAACTGGACCCCGACCAGCCGCGGATCAAGGCCCGTCTAAGGTCCCGCTTCCGGCATTATCTCAACCTCGACACGACGGAAGAAAAGGTCCGCAGCCTCCTTGGCGAGCTGCGCTTCGACACCATGGCCCGGGTGCTGGGACTGGACGGGGGAAACGGCGATGAGAGCAGGAGCGCGACCCGCCTGGAGGTTCCCCTGCCATGAGCGTACGCACGGAAACCTTTCAGGGCGCGGCAGCGGACTGGGATCGCTTTGTTGAATCGATGCCCTGTGCGGCAGGGTATTACAATCATGTATGGCGGGATATTCTGGAGCGCAGCTTCGGGCATGAAACCCATTTTCTGGCTGCCAGGACAAACGGCACCATAAGTGGTGTTTTGCCGCTGGTGCACATGCGCGGCGTCTTTGGCAATTTTTTGGTTTCACTGCCCTTTGTAACCTATGGCGGACTGCTCTGCCGGGATCAGGCGTCAAGCCAGGCCCTGCTGGAAGCCGCCGGGGAATTGCGTTCCCGGCTCAAAGCGCGTCACGTGGAACTCAGGCACACCCAGACCGTGAATCCGGACCTGCCCGCCAGAAGGCACAAGGTGGCCATGGTGCTCGCCCTGGCCGAAAGCGAAGAGGCGATGTGGACGGGTTTCAATACCAAGGTCCGCAATCAGATCCGCAAGGCGCAAAAAGCCGGCCTGGAGACGGTCTGGGGCGAGGCAGAACTGCTGGACGATTTTTACACCGTGTTCGTGCGCAACATGAGGGATCTGGGCACTCCGGTGTATGCGCGCTCGTTTTTTGCCAACATCCTGGCCGGTCTGCCCGGCGTGACCCGGATCGTATTGATCAGAAGGCAGGGCGAGCCCATCGCCGCCGGGCTGCTCTATTGGCACGGGGAGACTCTGGAGATTCCCTGGGCCTCGTCCATCCGGGACTACAACTCCCTTTGCCCCAACAATCTCATGTACTGGGAGGCCATCCGCCATGGCCTGCGCCTGGGGCTGCGCCGGTTTGACCTCGGGCGGTCCTCCCTTTGCTCCGGGACGTTCAAATTCAAGGAACAATGGGGGGCCAGGCCCGAAATACTGCAATGGCACTACCTCTTGTCCTCGGGCGCGAAGCTGCCGAACCTGAGCAACAGCAATCCCCGGTTTTCTCTGGCCATCAGCCTGTGGCGGCGTCTGCCCCTGTCCATGACCCGCACCCTCGGACCCCTGATCGTACGGGACATTCCATGAGCGGCCCGTATTTGCGCATGCTGCCGCCGAGCGCCTCGCCGCTGCGTCCCGCCGATATCGCGGCCGGAATCAGGGCGTGGATGTCCGGCCAGGGGGCGCAGTCCCTGCGGTGTGAAGTGAAACGGAAGTTCGGAGTGCGGCATGTGTTTTTTGCGACCTCCGGCCGGGCCGGACTCTCGGCTTCGCTGCGGGCCATGCGCACGCTTTGCCCGCAGCGGGACGAGGTGCTGCTGCCGGCATTCACTTCCTTTTCCGTGCCCTCGGCCGTGGTCAATGCCGGGCTCAAGGTCGGTCTTTACGATGTCAGCTCCCGGACCCTGGCCCCGGATATGGTCAGCCTGGAAAAGGCCCTGAACAGCAAGACGTTGTGCGTCGTGGCCTGTCATCTTTTCGGATATCCGCTGGTTCTTGAGCCGCTGCGCGAACTGTGCCGTGTTCACGGCGCGTTCCTCCTGGACGACGCCGCGCAGGCCATGGGCGCGCGGGCCGGGACGGAACTGGCCGGGACCATGGGCGATGCGGGGCTTTTCAGCCTGAGCCGGGGCAAGAACATCACCGCCGTGGACGGGGGGATCGTCCTGACCGACCGCGAGGACCTGGCGGAAGCTTTTGGAGCGATGCCCGCGCTTTTCGCGGCGAGCGGCAGAATTCGGACCGCCCGGAACCTGGCGCTGGCGCTGGCGCTCATGGTCATGCTCCATCCCCGGGCCTACTGGCTGCCGGCCTCCCTGCCGTTTCTGGGGATCGGACGCTCGGTTTTTGATCCGGATTTTCGCCTTGAGTCTTTGGACGAGCTGCGGGCAGGCATAGGCCGCAGCGCCCTGGACCGGCTGGACGACCTGAATGCGGCCCGTCGAAGGACTGCCGCGACCCTGCACGCAGGGCTGCAGGGGGTGCCTGGAATGCGCGTCGTGCAGCCGGCCGCCGGGACAGTGCCGGTGTATCTGCGCCTGCCGCTTCTGCCGCTTTCAGGCGTCTGGCCGGGGGGCGTCGCGCCTCAGGCGCAGGCGCTCGGCGTAGTTCGTTCCTATCCCCTGGCCCTGCACCGCATTCCGGGACTGGCGCCGTTTCTGACGTCGGTCGGCGATTATCCCGGAGCCTCGCTGCTGGCCGCAAATCTTCTGACCCTGCCCACCCACGGCCATGTGCACGGTGACGACATCAGGGCCATTGTGCGGGTCTTCCAGGATCTGCCTGTAAAGAGATGCGCAAGCGTCAAGGAGGTCGCGGCATGAACGCGCTGTTCTGGATCTCCCTGCTGACTCTTGCGTACGCCTTTGCCGGGTATCCGCTGCTTGTCGCCATCCTTGGCCGCAAGCGCAGGTTCGTGCCGCCCGGTGAGCTTCCAAGCATCAGCGTGCTGCTCTCAGTCTACAACGAAGAGCGCGTCATTACGGCCAAGATCCGCAATTTTCTGGAACTCGACTATCCGCAGGACCGCATTGAGCTTCTGGTGGTCTCGGATGGCAGCGATGACGCCACCGAGACCCTGGTCGCGCAGTGCGCCTCCCCGCAGGTCCGTCTGCTGCGGCAGCCTTCGCGCGGGGGTAAGACCCGGGCCATCAACAGAGCTGCGGGGGAGGCTGCCGGGGATATTCTGGTTTTCACCGACGCCAATTCCATGTTCCGACCGGACAGTATGCGCAAACTGGCGGCGCCGTTTGCATCCGAAGATGTCGGTTTGGTCGGCGGGCGCAGCGTGTATGCGGACAAGGACGGGCGCGAGACTCCGGGCGGTCTGTACCGCCGCTACGAGGAATGGATCAAGAGCGGCGAGAGCGGGCTTTTTTCCATCGTCGGCGCCGACGGGGCGATCTACGCCTTGCGCAAGGAACTTTTCGAACCCCTGCGCCCTGAATACATCAATGACTTCCTGCATCCCATCCAGGTTGTCCTGCGCGGCAAGCGCGCCATAAGCGAGCCATCGGCCGTGGTGGTCGAGGTGGGGGAAAACAGCGGCGGGGCGGAACTCAGGCGGCAGACGCGCATCATGGCGCAGTCCTGGCTGCTTTGCCTGCGTTTCAGCGGCGCTCTTGTGCAGGCAGGTCGCCTCGGTTTTCTGTGGCAGCTCGTCTCGCACAAGATGCTGCGCTGGCTGACCCTGCCGCTGCTGGCTGTGCTGGGCGCGAGCGCCATCGCGGGGGCGGGGAGCGGGGTTTTTCAGTCCATCGTCCTCTTCGGACTGGCAGCTCTGGCCGTGTCGGCCTGGGCGGGATTTCGGGGGCGGGGAGGCATTTCGCACGCGGCGTGGATGTTTCTCATCCTTCATTGGGCCGCGCTGCTGGGGCTTTTCCGGCTCGCACAGGGCGAGAGGTTCGTGACCTGGAATCCGAGGGGGAACTGACATGGCTGAATCCGTCACGGTCCAGGCGCCTGTTTCCTCGCGCATAGAATCCATCGACATGGTGCGGGGCATCGCCATCATGCTCATGGTCGTGGGGCACAGCTACGACTATCTCTCCTATGAAGCGGCCGCGGTCATGGGCAAGGCCTCGCCGCTCCCGCTGGCCATGCTGAACGTCAACGTGACCACGGTCTTTGTTTTTTTCAATCGCTGGTTCACGCACAGCGGGGCGCCCATTTTTCTGTTTCTGGCCGGTGTCGGTGCCTATCTGTGGGCCCACAAGGGCGGAGTCCAGAGATCACTGGGCGGCTTCCTGATCCCCAGGGGATTGCTGTTGATCGCGCTGCAGTTGGTAAGGACCGTCATGCAGCTCTTCACGTCGGAGTATCCGGCATCTCTCGATGTGCTGTGGAGCATCGGGATGTCCATGATCCTGCTGTCATTTTTTTCCAAGCTGCCTCGAAATATGCTTCTTCTCATGAGCGTTGCGATTCTGGCCGGACACGGACTGCCTGCGCTCTATGGCTTTCCGGGTGAAGGCCATGTGATTTGGCGGATCTTCATGACCGCCGATACATTTGGATTCGTTGGCGGCACATCAATATTCAATCGTTTTCCTGTCATACCATGGTTTGGAATGATGCTTTTGGGGTATGCCACAGGACATTTGTTTCTCTTGCCCCTCAAGAAGAGAATGAGTGTTTTCCTTTTTCTGGGCTTGTCTCTCATTTTTGTGTGGCTGGTGCTTCGCGGTGCAAATGTCTACGGGTACCAGCCTTTGTGGCAGGAATATCCTGAAACATGGAAGACGGTGGCATCTTTTGTAAATATTTCTAAATACCCGCCTTCCGTGTATTTTTCACTTGTGGCACTGGGGACGATTTTTATTTTTTTCTTTTTGATCGATTATTTTTCCTTGCGGTGTCAGTTTTTAATAAGCATTGGGTCGACATCTCTTTTTATATATATAGTTCATCTTCCACTATGTAAAATTATTGCTGTTGGATTGTCAAAAATTTTAAATAAAATGTATTGGCCAATAGCAAAAAATGTCTATTTTAGCTTGCCAATGAGTTATTTTATAGCTCTTATTGCATTAATATGTATTTATCCAATAAGCAGATATTATTTAAACATTAAAATAAAATATAAGAGATTTAAAATTTTTAGTTATTTATAGTTAAATGTTATTTTTTTAAGTTATTCTTTTACAATTTTTAAGAGGCTGTATGCACGCAATAGTAATTTTTATCATAGTTTTTGTGGTCATGGCTCGAATGCCTGAGCTATTCACCTTTCTTGTTCCTTTGCATCTAGGGAAAATTGCTTTTGCAGCAGGCTTCATTTCATTATTTTTCTTGCCGAAAGGACTTTTGGGGAAGCTCAGGGCCAGCGTTCCGTTTGCACACTATCTGTTTTTGCTGTTCATCATGGCAATGGTGAGCGTTCCGTTCAGCGTCTGGGGCACCGGGGCTTTGAACAGTTTGCTTTCTTTCACTCGGATCCTGTTTTTTACGTGCTGTCTGGTACTGCTTTCAGCCGCCGGCCATTTGAATCAATACAGGGCAGCGCTCATTTACGGCATCTCCTTGCTGGCCGGTGTAATGATCATGAGCAAGGGCGCCGGCAGGATTACCGCCGGCTTCACGTACGATCCGAACGACATCGCGCTCCTGTTTGTCACGTTCATGCCCGTTGTTCTGGCCGAGGCCATGAATGGGAACATGGTTCGGCGCGGTTTTTATCTGGGGCTGGGCGCCATGGTCCTGCTCGGACTTGTCCTGACCGGCTCGCGTGGGGCGATCGTCGCGATTGGCGTCCAGGCCCTGTATTTCGTCCTGACCGCCAAAAAGTTCAGACTCCTGGCTTTGACCCTTGTCTGTGCGGCCGGTCTCGTTGTCGTGGCGACTGCCGAGCAGTCGTTGTGGGATCGGTTTGCGAGTCTCACTGCGGAGGGCGAAGCCGCCGATTACAATCTTGAGGGCAGGTCCGGTCGCGTACAAATTTGGAAGAACGGTCTGGAGATCGTGGCCGACAATCCGGTGCTTGGCGTGGGCATCGGAATGTTCGGGACAGCGCACTTTCTGCTTGATGGCAAGATCGGGCTCACGGCGCACAATACCTACCTTCAGTTTGCCGCTGAACTGGGGCTCCCCGGATTCATTCTGTATCTCGCCATGCTTTGCAGCGCCTGGCAGCTCATCACGCGACATGTCGAGGAGGATGAGCGCACCGGCACCCGAGCACGCTGGATTGCCTTGAAGGTCGGGATTGTCGGCTTCGGGACAGCGAGTTTCTTCATTTCCGCGGGGTATTCCTCGACGCTGTACTATCTGCTTGGTTTGGCTGCGGTCATGCATTTTCATCATGTCCAGTCAAACGACGCGCCTGTTCCGCAAAAAATCCGCTCCAGCGCTCCGCTCGGATATCCTCCGCTGAGCGCGCTGCAGGTGCGGCAGCAAAAGGTGCGCCTGTGAGAATGATGCGTTATCTCATACGCAACTCGACGTTGCGCCTGGTGTCCTTTGGGGTGGGGATAGTCTTTGCCCTGTTTGTGACGCCGGTCATAATAAATGCCATAGGCCAGGCCGCCTACGGTGTCTGGGCGCTGATCAGCGCCACGGTGGCCAACTATCTCCTGCTTGATTTCGGACTTTCCCAGGCGGTTTCCAAATTCGTGGCAGCGGCCATTGCCCGTGAAGATCAGAAGGAAATAAATCGCATTTGTTCCACTGGGATCGCGCTGAACGTCATATCGTGCCTTTTGTCATGCATTATTACAATTATACTGCTTTATTTAGGCAAGGACCATATCCCGCAGAGCGCTGATTTTGCCCAAGCGCAGACATATTTTGCCATCTATGCTGGTACATTTTCCCTGCTTTTCCTTTTTCGAACATGGAATGGGGTGCTGGCGGGCGAGATGCGCTGGACCCTGCTGGCCTTCATTTCCATGGTCAAGAACGTGATCGTGAGTCTGTCGGTCCTGATCTGGATATCCGGGGACAACGGCCTGATGTTTCTGTCCGTGGTCAATGGGGCGGGTTTTCTTCTGGAAGGCGTAGCCTATTGGCTTTTTGCCCGGCGCGGCTTTTCGGTCAGCATCCGCTTCAAATATGTCGATTGGCGGCTGGGGGGAGAGCTTTTCCGGTTCGGGTTGACCTCCCTGGTGGCTCAGGTGGGCCAGGCCATGCGCTTCAGGTCGCAGCCATACATCATCGTCAAGGCCATCGGCGCGGAAGGAGTTGCGGTTTTTTCCATCGCAACCCAACTGATTTCCTATTTTACCAATCTGATTCGTAGCGCGTTCGGTATATTCATTCCCCATTTCAGCCGCCTTCAGGCTCAACACGATCACGATGGGATTCGGCAATCCATGCTGAGCGCGTTATGGCTCAGTTATCGGGTTTCGGCCTATGTCGGGCTTTGTCTTGTTTTCTACGGCGGAGAGTTTGTCGAGCTGTGGCTTGGTCCCGAGTTTCGGGACGTGCAGCTTGTTCTTGTGCCCATGGCGATCGGGACAATATTCTCTACAAGTATAATACCTGCGCAAGAATTTCTCATGGGTATTTCTCAACATAGAATAACTGCGATTTGCAATATCGGAGAGGGTATTTGCGTAGTTTTCGCTTCAATGATCTCAATGATGTACTTTGGAATTGTTGGGGTTGGGTGGTCATTTTTTTTCTGTTCTTTTATTTTTAGAGCATGCCTTCTTCCGTATTATGCGTTTCGGCAGGCAGATGCGCCTCTGTCGAGTTATATACAGTTGCTCGGATGCGTCGCGCTGACGCATGTCTTGCCTCAATGGATTTTCTGGATTTCGGTCAAGAATTACATGGGGCCGGGATATCTTTCCTTGTTTGCGATGTCGGTCATGCAGGGACTGGTAATCATTTTGGTGCAATACGGGCTCTTCCGTCTGGATCGCAGGTTGGTCGGGTTCGCGGACGCGGTGCGGACATGACGTGCATCCCCGTGGCGATCCCGCCTTCATCATTTGAGAGCGCATGGAGATGCGTATGATCAAGGGTAGGAATTTTCTGGTTTTTTCCGACGACTGGGGGCGGCATCCGTTCAGTTGTCAGCACATCATGCAGCATTTCCTGCCGCATAACCGGGTGCTGTGGGTCAACACCATCGGCCTGCGCCTGCCCCGACTCAGTCTGTACGATGTGAAAAGGGCCGCCGGAAAAATTGCTTCGTGGACTTCAAATCCGCCGCAAGAAGCCCTGCCGGATAATCTACGGATTATTTCACCCGTCATGATTCCTTTCAACAACGTTTCTTCTGTTCGAAATTTCAATAGGTGGAATGTCGTTCGTACAGTCAGAAAATACATGGATGAATGGGATATTCGCAATCCAATATTTCTTGCAACAGTACCGAATGCTTCAGAATATATTGGATATTTTGATGAATGTATTGTGTCGTATTATTGTGTTGATGATTTTACAATATGGCCTGGTATGAATTTGCCAGGTTTGGTTATGGAATTTGAAAAGAAACTTTTGGAAAAAGCTGATATTGTCATGGCGGTTTCCGATGAGCTTTATTCGGCGAAGAAAAGTGTTAATAAGAGCACCTTTCTGTTAACGCATGGAGTCGATGTCGATCATTTTTCCACGGCAACCGTTACGCAGAACCGTTTACTCTCTTTGGCGGATATTCAAGGTCCAATAATCGGTTTTTACGGACTTATCGACTCTCATCTAGATGTGGAAATTATTCGCATGCTGCTCGATTGGCGCGTTGATTGGACTGTTGTGCTCATCGGCACAAAACGCATCGATCTTGGCACTCTGGAATCAAGGCCGAACTTTCGCTGGTTGCCGGCCGTGCCCTATGAGCAATTGCCGCGCTATTCGTCGGTTTTTGATGTGGCCATAATTCCCTACGTGGTGAATCAGCACACCAATACTGCAAATCCTCTCAAGCTCAGAGAGTATCTGGCGACAGGCAAACCGATCGTGACCACGGCAATGGCGGAAGTTTTTCGTTTCAAGGAGCATCTGCGCATTGCGGCCAAGCCGGAAGATTTTGCGAGTGAGGTGGACAAGGCGTTGTCTGATGTCGTGGACCTTGAGACCAGGCGGGAGTGTTTGAAAGGTGATGCGTGGACGGACAAGGCGCAGATGGTCTCCGATTGGATTGAAGAGACTCTTTCGGCAAAAACTCAAGCCGCTGCGGGTGTCAAATGAGGCCGCGCGTGTTCATCAGTTTGGCCACCTCCAAATTGGGCGGGCCAGGGAAGGGACTGCTTCAGTTTCTGCGATCGGGCGGTTTTGAGCTTTGTGATCCCGTGCTCGTGGATTTTGTCACGGAATCAGGCTGTGAATCGGAGTTTGCACGAGTCATGCGTTTGTCGGGAGCCAATGTCGCCGAGCTTCGCCAGAATAAAAAATTTGACATGAACTTGGTGGATCAGGCGGAGAGCATCGTTAAAAGGGAAGGCTGTCAGATATTGCAGTCGCATGGATATAAAAGCCATGTACTGTGCGCTCTTTTGAAACGACGCGTACGACTTCCCTGGGTTGCTTTTGTTCACGGCTGGACTTCCGAAAACATGAAAATGCATTGCTACAGGATCGTTGAAATGGGTCTGGTGACGCTGGCAACACGAGTTGTCGCTGTTTCCGAAGCGCTGGGGAAAAGACTGCCGGGGATCGCGCAGCGCAAGATGACGGTGATTCCCAATGCCGTGGACCCGGCTGAACTCAATGATTCCAGCGGACGTGATGTGCGGCACGAATTGGGTATTTCCGGCGAAGCGCTGGTTGTTGGGGTGGTTGGAAGATTGAGTCCGGAGAAAGGGCAGATTTTTTTTCTCAAGGCCCTGGCTCGGACTCGCCAGCGTGTGCCCAATGCGGTGGGGATTCTTTTGGGTGACGGCCAGGACCGGGCCATGCTGGAGGCTGAGGCTGCCCGATGCGGGCTCGCGGGGGCGGTTTATTTTACAGGGCATGTTTCAGGTTTGGGCGATTATTACCGGGCCATGGATCTCGTGGCCATGCCTTCCTTGAGCGAGGGCATGCCCAATGTGGCGCTGGAAGCCATGATCTTCGGAAAGCCGGTGGTCGCGAGCCGGGTGGGCGGAGTGCCCGAGGTGGTGGTTGAAGGCGAGACGGGCTTCATGGTCACGGCGGGTGATTCCGAGTCTTTGGCTGTGGCGCTCATTCGCATGCTGGAATCGCCGAGTCGCATGCAGGCCATGGGCGAAGCGGGGCGACGCCGCGCGCTCGATAATTTTTCACCAACGGCCAGAGTGGATCGTGTGCTGGAACTCTATAAAGAACTCCTCGTGGCGCAAACTCTTGAAGGAAACAAAAATGCGTAATTTTTCTGAATTCAAACTGGCGATCCGGCGCCGTGAAACTCCATTTCATTCAAAGCTCCATGACGTCGCAAAGAAATTTATAGGGCTATCTGTCCCTGTTATTCCTGGGTTGCACAGGTTTTTGTATCATGAATGGGCATTGAGAACTGCAATGTGGCATGATTTCTGGCGTGTCGTTTACTACGAGCCCATGTTCAAGTCGATGTGCAGGGAAGTCGGACCGGGATTCAAGATGTATTATGGTGGAGATGGAGTCGCCCGTATCGCAGGGAAATTGAATATATACATAGGTTCAAATGTCACGATGTTCGACAACGTCAGCTTGGCTGGCCTCAAGATATTTGACGAGCCTGAGCTCAGGATCGGTGACAACACCTACATTGCTCCGAGATCAAGGTTTCTGATCGCCAAGAGCGTCGTCATCGGCAGTTGGGGGCTCATCGCATGCCGCATCGTCATGGACAACTCCGGACATCCCATCGCCAACGCGGCCGGAAGGATGACTTCCGGAGGCGGAAGTCCGTCTCGGAAAAGCGTCAGGCCGGTGAGTGTGGGTGATCTGTGCCTGCTTGGCGCCGGAACCTGTCTGTATCCCGGAGCGCGAGTCGGTGACGGGGTCGTGGCCAAGACCGGGACTCACGTGGCGGGTGAAATTCCTCCTTTCTGTCTTGTCGAGGGCAATCCGGGCCGCATTGTGGGCAAACTTCCCATTCCCGAAGAACTCAAGGAGCATTTTGGGGAGGATCGATACCGGATGTGGAAGGAGCAGCAGGCGGCTGTTGTCATTTAACATGAATTTTTCAACAGGCTTTCAGGTTTAATGCACACATAGCTAGGGGCTGATTATATATGATAAAGAAATTATTCCATGCAACTTTTCTCGTTATCGCAATAATTCCGTACGTCATATATCGGATTGGATCTTATTTTGTCGGAAAAAACGGCGCATTTATAAGCATGTCGCAATTTTTATCTCTTTTTCCAGGATTTTTGGGTTCGTATATTCGTGGGGGGTTTTACCGTATTGCGATGAACGAGTGTCCGCAAAGCTGTGCTGTTGGATTTCTGACCACGTTTTCATCTCCGGATATCCGCATCGGCCACAATACGGCCTTCAGCACGGGCGCCAATATCGGCCGATGCCATATCGGGGCTGACTGCATGATCGGCACCTACGTCATGGTAACCGGCGGAAAGAACCAGCACCGTTTTGACTCCCGGGACATCCCGATCCGGTTGCAGGGCGGGGAGTTCCAGCCCATTACCATTGGGCGGGACTGCTGGGTCGGCAACGGCGCCATCATCATGGCCGATCTGGGCGAGGGCTGCGTCATCGCGGCCGGCAGCGTGGTGACCAAGCCGATCCCGCCGTACAGCATCGCTGCCGGCGTTCCCGCCAAAGTCATCGGAGAGCGCCCGTGAAGCTCCATGTGATACAGTGCGTCGTCTCCCTGGCCCCCGGAGGGGCCGAGAGCCTGGCCTTGACCATTCTGGAGAAGGCGGACGTGTGGGGCTCGGTGTGCGGGCTGGTGCGCGGCACCGGCGCGCTGATCCCGGCCATCGAGGCCCAGGGGTTGCCCTGGCATGTGCTCTCGTCAAGTTCCCCCCGCCGTTTCCCGGTCTGGAAGGCTCTTGCGGGCGTGCTGCGCCGCGAGCGGGTCGATGTGGCGCACGTCCAGGCCGGCTATCTTCTCTCCTTCGTACTCCCGGCGGCGCTGCTGGCTGGTGTGCGCGTGGTGTACACCGAGCACGCCAAGCATTCCCTCGAACAGCAACCCATGCTGCGGCGCATGGTGCGCCTTTGCGCGCCGTTTGTGCACGCGGTCACCTGCGTTTCGGAGAATTTGAAATCCTTCATGGTCGAACGCGTCGGCATCGATACGCGCAGGATTCAGGTCATCCCCAACGGGGTGGACCTGGGACGTTTCACGCAAGCGGCGCCAAGCCCTGAAACGCGCGGGCTTTTGCCCGAGAGCTGGGGAGGGCCGGACATCACGGTGTTCGGAAATGTGGCCCGGTTCAGCGAAGCCAAGGATCACCCCGGCCTGCTGCGGGCCTTTGACGAGGTCCGGCGCAGACATCCCGGCGTCCGTCTCCTGCTGGTGGGCGACGGCGAGACCCGGCCGGGCGTCGAATCCCTGATCAGCGAGCTTGGCCTTGGCGAATTCGTCCAATTGGCGGGCATGCGTCGGGACGTGCCGGCCCTGCTTGGCCTCATGGACGTCTTTGTTTTGTCCTCCATGCGCGAGGGCATGCCGATCTCGGTCCTGGAGGCCATGGCTGCGGGCTTGCCTGTGCTCACCACCGATGTCGGGGGGATCGGCGAGGTCGTGCAGGATGGCGTGACGGCCAGGGTTGTCGCACCTCGGGAGGTCACGGCCCTGGCCGGCGGGCTGGCATGGATGGTCGAGAACGCCGCTGCGCGCGCCGACATGGCGGCGCGGGGCAAGGCCCTGATTCATGGGCAATACGGGCATGAGCGGATGGTGGAGCGTTATGCAGAGCTGTATGCGGATGCGGGGAGGCGGCCATGATAGGTCTAATGCGCCAGGCGATGCACTCCTTGCGCGGAAGCAGGCGCTATGCGCTCATGCGTGAAGGCGTCGCCCTGCAACGGCTGTCCGTGGAGGAATTGCGGCGGCGGCAACTGGCCCGGCTTGTCCAGGTGGTCGATCATGCCGTCCGCACGGTGCCGTTCTATCGCGATCTTTTTGACGAACTCGGCCTCAAGGCGAGCGACATCAGGACATTCGAGGATTTTGCCGGTCTGCCGACTCTTACCAAGCAGGATCTGCGCGAAAGCCTGCCGCGCATGCTTTCGTCCGCATCCGATGCTTCCCGCCGCGTGGACAACGCCACCGGGGGGTCCACCGGGGAGCCTGTCAGATTTTATCAGGACATGGACGTGTTCGATGCCATGCAGGGCAGCTTCATGCTCGGGCTCACGTTCGCGGGATGGAAGCCCTCCGACATGATCGTCAACATTTGGGGCAATCCGAGGGATAAGGGGACTGCGCGGCCGTCGGTGGATTTGAAGCAATGGCTTTCAGGGTCCATGACCGTGAGCGCCTACCGCTACGGGCGCAAGGAGATGGATGATTGGCTGGAGGTTCTGGCGCGTTTTCGCAGGGTCTTCGTGTACGGCTATGTCTCCGTTTTGAGCGATTTGGCCGAACACATCCTGGCCTGCGGACGCAAGCCTTCGAGCGTGTGCGCGGTCATGACCTCGGCTGAGAAGCTCCATGACCATCAGCGCGCCCTCATCGCGCAGGCGTTCGGGTGCCGGGTCCATGACCAGTACGGGAGCAGGGAGGTGCCGTGCATCGCGGTGGAGTGCGAGCACGGCGGCATGCACCTTTTGACGCATTCGGCCTATGCCGAGTTCCTGCCCGAGCCGGGTTCGGAACTGAAGCGCCTGGTCGTGACCGGCCTCACCAATCGGACCATGCCGCTACTGCGCTACGAGATCGGCGATTACGCGACCCCGCTCTCCCATGGCTGTTCCTGCGGCCGGGGTTTTCCCCTCATTCGCATGGATATCGGCCGCATCTATGACTACATGCTCGCCGCAGGCGGCGGTAAGATTCACGGCGCATATTTTGTCAAGATCATCAAAGAGATAGAGGGCGTTCTTTCATTCCAGTTCAGGCAATCCGTGCCTGGGGAAGTGGAACTGCTGGTCAAATGCAAGGAGGGCGTGAGTGAAGCGTCCACGAGGCAGCTCAATGCCCTGCCGCAATGCGTCGCACATGATCACGAGGGCGAGATCCGGCTGCGGGTCCGCTTTGTGGATGAAATCCCACGCACAATTGGTGGAAAACACAGGTATATCGTATGCGAGGTGCAGTGATGTCGCGACCCGGAACAAGTTCCGTCATGTTTCACACCGTGGGAGTGCCCGACAGACGCTGGGCCTGGAATTTTCTCACGGTCCCCTGGCAGCTCTTCGACGCCCAACTCGGTGCGCTCAGGCGTTTCGGGTATCGCGCCGTTTTTCTGCGCGAGTACATGGACATCGCACTGGCCGGTCGCCTTGAGCAGGAGCGGGTCGTGTCCCTGACCTTTGACGACGGCTATCTGGACAACTGGGTCTTTGCCGCGCCTCTGCTGAAAAAGCACGGTTTTTGCGGCACGATTTTCGTCTCAACCGATTTTGTCGACCCCGCCGTCAAGCCCCGCCCCCAATTCGATCCGACGCGTCCGGAAAGCGCCCGGTTGCCAAGCGCCGGTTTTTTGTCCTGGAGCGAGATGCGCGCCCTGGAGCAGAGCGGAGTCATGGAGATCCAGTCCCACGGGATTACGCACACCTGGTATCCCTCAGGGCCGAAGATCGTGGATTTCCGGCATCCGGGCGATACATATTACTGGATGGACTGGAACGCCTGTCCCGAGGACAAGTGGGGCTATCTGAAGCTCAAATCCGATCCGGGCGTCTGGGGCGAGCCGGTTTATGAACACGCCAAGTCCATGGATGGTCCCGTTTTTCGTCCCGACGAGCGCGTTGGCCGGGCGCTGCGCGAAGTCGTGGCCTCGATGGGGAGATCATTTTTCGACGGGCCGGACTGGAGGCGTGATCTGCACGGCATGGCCGACGAAATGATGAAAGCCTGGAAGCAAACCAGCGTCGAGACGCATGATGAGTTCATGCTCCGGGTGCATGGGGAACTTGCGGATTCAAAGGCCGTTCTTGAAGACAACCTGCACAAGAAGATCGATTTCTTCTGCTGGCCCGGCGGCGGGTACACCGAGGAAGTGTTTGACGCGGCATCCGGGTATTATGTCGGCACCACGGTGGGGTCTCGGGAACGGCTCCGGCCGGCGGCCCTGGATGAGAACGGGTGTTTTCGTTTTTCCCGTGTGGGGCCTCCGGGAGTCGAGGGACGCATTGGGTTTCGTTATCTCGGGCCGTGGCTGCTGCCGCTGTTTCTGGAGGAGGTGCGGGGCGGAAGCCGCCTGGCGCGTCTCTTTCGGGGAGGCGGGAAGCTCACGGTCGAAAACTGGGAAAAAATGAAGATAGCCATGCTTGGGCGGGTGAGGGACGAATCGTGTCACGAATAATGGAAGGGAGAAAGCATGGCGGCTGCGTGGTGTATGGCCTGATGTTCTGGGCCGTGTTCGTCATCATGGGCATGTCCGCGCCGTCATCGTTTGCAACGGTGAATACGGGAGTGTTTTCCCCGCGAGGCATTGGCGGCGGGGGCGGAATGTACGTCATCTCCATCTCTCCATACGACGAGGGACTCATGTTTCTGGTCACCGACATGGGCGGCGCCTACCGCTCGGAAGACGGTGGCGAGCGGTGGGAGCTGATCCATTACACCCAGGGCTTTCGTTTCATGCAGTTCTCCACGCCCCCGGTGTTCTTCAAGGATCGCATCTATTGGCGGTCGGGGAAGAGCGCGCTGCGGGTCAGCACGGACCAGGGTCGCTCGTGGCCCAAAGTGGACGGCATGCCCTGGGGGAAGGACGCGATTCTGCATCTGACCGCGATTCCCGGCTCGCCGGATGTTCTTCTCGTCGGCACGAAGGGCGGGCTGTGGCGCACTGATGACGACTGCGCGACCTGGAAAAAGGTGCTGGACAGGCAGACATCCGAGACCGTCATCCTTGGCGAGGTCCTCTGCGCCATGGCGGACCCGGATGCTGTCGCGTGCAGCCGTGACCGGGGCCAGACGTGGACGACGTCTCCCGTGGTCGTCGACGGGCGGGCAATCAAGGGGCACCCTGCCATGGGGCTTGCTGGCGCGGTGTCGGACAAAGGTTCGCTCATGGTGGCCAGTCTGCACAAGTTCGGCATCATCCGCTCCACGGATCAAGGATCGAGCTGGGCCCTCGCGCATTCACCCTATGGGGGCGAAAATCATCTTGTCATGGCCCCCGGGCAGACTGATGTCGTCTATGCCGCCCAGACCGGATCAAACGTCAACATCAACCTGCTTCGTTCCATTGACGGCGGCCAAAGCTGGAACCCGAGTTTCAGGATGGCCGATTTCGCCCGCAAATACGGCTGGAAGGCGAATGTGGAACCGACCTGGATTCAGGACTCCCTGAAATGGAGTTATCTGATCTCGCCCAAGGGTTTTGCGGTCAATCCGCGAAAGCCCGAGGAAGCCTTTCTCGTTACGCAGGGCGAACTGTATCGCACCCGGGACGGAGGAGAGACATGGCATCCGCGCATGGCCACAGAGGTCGTCGTTGGGCCGGAGAAGTCGGCGCATTACCGGAGCATCGGGCTGGAGGTGACCAGCGCCTGGGGCTATCATTTCGACCCCCATAACCCGGCCAGACATTACATCACCTACACGGACATCGGATTCACCAGGTCGCCGGACAGCGGAAAAAGCTGGCAATGGACGGCGCAGGGTTCGCCCTGGAGGAACACGTTCTATGATCTGGTCAACGATCCGGATGTGCCGGACGTGCTGTATGCGGCGGTGAGCGCCCGTCACGACATTCCGCACCATTCCAATCTTTCGGTTACCAAATCGGGATATCGGGGGCATCAGGGTGGGGTGGTCAGATCCACGGACGGCGGCCTGAGCTGGCAGGTTCCCTATAAGCCGGGCAGTTCATCCGGACTGCCCAAACAGGTCTGCACCACCGTGACTCTCGATCCCGCGTCGCCTCCTGATCGGCGAACCCTCTATGCCGGTGTGTACGGGGAAGGCGATGATGACGAAGCGGGTGTGTACAAGTCCGTTGATGGAGGAACGTCGTGGGCAAAAATTTCGCCGGGCCCGGGCGTTGCGCCAAATCTGCATATCTACCGGTTACGCGTGCATCCGAAGAGCGGAAATTTGTACTGCCTCATCACAGGGCTGCGCTCCAAGAATAATTTTTTCACGGTTCCGGGCGGCGTCTGGAAGTCGATGGATGGCGGCGAAACATGGAAGTCAATCAGTAGTGGCGTCAACCTTGTCTGGTGGACCACGAATTTCGCCTGGGACCCTGAAAACGAAGACGTGATGTACGTCTCGGCCGGCTCTTCGGAAGGGCACTGGATGCAGGGCGGCATATACAAGACGACGGACGGCGGAGACTCCTGGGCGCATGTCCTGACCGACGAGATGATTCAAAAAGCGGCCCGGGGGGAGAACTACGAGCAAACCATGGCTGTGGCCCTTCATCCTCAAAATTCCCGGTTGGTTTATGCCGGTACTTCCAGGAACGGTTTGCTCTACAGCCAGGATGGCGGGGCGACTTGGCGGCATTATTCGGAATTTCCTGCTGCATCGGTGCAAAGCATTAATTTTGATCCTTCGGACATGACACGAATCATTGTAACGACCTTTGGACAGGGTGTGTTTGAAGGTCCCTATCTTCCGCAATGAGAGTAGGCAGGACATGACTTTACATGAAAGAGCTGGATTGAAAATTCATGTATGTATAGATCGAGGTGTATATGTCCTCATTTTTTAGTTGCTTCGGATGCAATGAAGAATGCTTGAATCAGGATTCTCTTTTTCATGATGTCGATGAAACATTGAATCCTTGCCGTACACGTACACTCTCAAGCTTCATAGGAAAGAATTTTCGCATCAGAATTGGAAAAACTCCTTCACCGGAAATGAAATATTCAATTTTTTATGAGAATTTGAAATGGAAGATATTCATAGTAGGGGATGTGGTTGATATTCCTTCGAATCATATTGAGATCATATCCGATGCTCTCAGCCGGGAATCATTTTATGAATTATCCAAATTCGAGGGCATGTATGGGATAATCGCAGTAAATAATATTGAAAATGAAGTGTTTGTATTGACCGACAGAAGAAGCCAGTATCCCATTTACTGGGGGATTGATTCCGGAAATTTATATATAGGGTCTGAGGTCTCGTCTTTTTGCAAGCTGGATGTGTTTAATGTCAGCAAGAAATGGATATGGGAATTTTTATATTACAATTTTTCAGTCTCAAACGTAAGTTTTCTAGAAGGTGTAAACAGAGCTTCTGCAGGCACGGTGATGAAGTTTTCGCTGCAAGATTCAATTGTGTACAAAATATTCACCTATGCATCGGAATTCAAGGTGCATACGCCGCTTCTCAAGAAAAAAAAGGCACTTGAAGCAGCCTTGGAAGTTTTTTCGGAAAGATTCCCTCTTTATTTTGAAAATACACAGATGGCATGCCCCATCACAGCCGGTTGGGATGCACGGACAGTGCTGGGTTTCAAGCCGACCGGTGCGGACATGACAACTTACACCTACGGGATTCCCGGTACGTCGGATCTGATCCGTGCGGCAAGAGTGGCCCGCAGCGCCGGAACGTTGCACAAGGAGGTTTTGTTTGATCAGGAATTCGTGGCCGGTTTGCCTGAACTTATGCTGGACACTGTTTATGTATCTTCCGGAACACAAGGGGTGAAACGGGCCACATTGCTGCACGTGTATCGCTCGATAACGCAAAATGGGACGAATTATCCGCTTACCCTGAGTGGTGTTGCCTTGGGTGCGCTGCGTGGACATGCTGGATGGCATCCATTGACTTCTCCAGACGTGTACGACCTCTTTGAAGGCAAGACATCAGAATTTCAAAATGGTTCATGGGGAGATATATTTGAAGATGACATTGGTGATTTTTCTGATCATATTATAGAAACTAATTGTTTACTTGCTGATAGATTTGGGAGTTTTACGTCCAGTGCCCATCATTTTTCATATAGCCTGTACATGATTGGTGCGAGATATTTTGGCGGGGAAATGAAAATCGCAGACAACTTCACCACGTGGCGAGTTCCTGCATACGATACGAAAATCATAGAGTACGGTTTCGCTTCGGAACTCAGCATGCTGAGCTATTCCCAGTTTTTGCCCGAGCATAGTCGCGGCTCGCGCTGCGAAATGGTCATGCAGTCCTATCTGCTGGCGAAAAAAGCTCCGCACCTTGCAAAAATACCCATTGTCAGCGCGCGTCCCGATTTTGTCCTGGGGGGAGATTTATTTCACTTCCTGTACAGGGTTAACCATAAGATTCGCAATACATTGAATAAAGAAATAAATCAGGTCCCGCTCGAAGATTGGGAGACATGGCTGAATAAGGATTGTGGATCATGGATTGATGCGTTTTTTCACGGTCATGATCTTGAAATATCAAAATATGTTTCCAGGAAAAATTTGATGGAATTGCTCAGTGGAGACAAAAGTGGTCATATGTTTACGAAAATGTTTACTGTGGAGATAGTGCTGCGGCTTGTGAAGAATAGATGGGTTAAATTTTGGTAACATGCTGAAATTATCAGTTCTATACTGGTGAAGAGGGATCAATGAGTGAAGTCAAGAAAGTATTATGGACTGGCGGGTGGGACTCGACATTCAGAGTGCTTTACCTTGTCGTGGTGGAAAAATGTCCTGTACAGACATACTATATAATTGATCCGTTCCGCTGGTCTCTTGTCCACGAGTTCAAGGCGATGAGCAACATCAAGCGTACCTTGAAGCAAAAATATCCTGAATTGAGTGATCTTCTGTTGCCGACACTCTATTTTGACAAAACAGATGTGGGTGAAAATATGCATTTATCCGCATGTTATGCAGGACTTAAAGAGAGACTGGGTGGACAATACGAGTGGTTGTCCATCTGGGCCGATCAATTCGGCCTGTCGGAAATTGAGCTGGTTATTGAACGTTCTGATTCTGTTGTCGGCTGCCGTTCCGTCATTGCAAATTATTTATCGAAAGATGAAAATGGATATCGCGTTATCGATTCAAAATTTAAAGGAACGCCTGTCTATGATCTTTTCCATTATTTTGTTTTCGCGATAACGGACATTTATAAAGTGGACATGCGAAGAATAGCGACAGAACACGATTTTGCGGACATACTGGATTTTTCATGGTTTTGTCACCGCCCAACATTTTTTTCCAAGCCGTGCGGAACATGTAATCCATGTAAGAATACGTATGTGAAGGGTCTTCAAGACAGGCTCGGCCCGTATGGAAGATGTATGTATTTTTTGAATTATTATTCAAATCCTAAAAATTATTTTGACAAGAATTCGCGCACGTTCTCTTTTCTCAAGTCCATGAAGAATTCTTTGGCAAGGAAGATAGCTTCATGAATAGTGCTCTTAAAATTAATCTCAATGTGTAGAATGGAGATACTGTGGGACGCGCACTCATCACTTCGGCCAGCACTCGTGTTGCCTACTGCATCTGCAAGAATTTAAGTCGCCATGGCATCCAGGCGGTCATGGCGGATTCCGATCCGCTCGCCATGTCATTCTGGTCGCGCCATGCCGCCGGCAGACATGTGTACGCTTCGCCCTTTGTGGATGAGGCCCGCTTTGTCGAAGACATTCTTCGGATCATCGACAAGGAGAAAATCGACGTTCTTATCCCTGTGCTGGAAGAAACCTATTTCGTGGCGCGTCATCGCGCCGTCCTTGCTCCTCATGTGCGCATCTTCATGGCGCAGTACAAGGATCTCATCAGCCTGCACGACAAGCGCTCTCTCAAAAACATTGCGGAGCGTCTCGGGGTGAGCATGCCCCTGACCGTGGAACTCAAAGACGCAGTCACTTCAGGCTTGCCGCCCGATTTTCATTTTCCTGCCGTCCTCAAGCCCAAGCAGGGGGGGGGAGGGTGGTCGGTGATGGAAGTATCCAGCCAGTCCGCCTTGCGCATGATGGCCGGGCGGACTGACGTGCTCCCGGAACGCTATCTCGTTCAGGAAAAAATCGAAGGTCCTATTGCGGGAGTGGCCATGCTCTACCGCGACGGGGCCCTGGTCGCTGCGGACTCATATTGGACCGTGCAGACCTATCCCCACCCGTACGGCCAACCGACGGTCCGGGTCAGCCGGGATTTTCCCGATGCCACGGCGGCGATGAAGACCCTCCTTGATGATTTGCAATGGACCGGGCCGTGTCAGGCGGACTTTCTTCATGACGAGGTCCGGAACAAGAGTTTTCTCATCGACGTCAATCCGCGTTTTTGGGGTTCGGTCGGGCAGAGCATCGCCCGGGGCATAGATTTTCCCTACTACTATTACAAATGCGCCATGGGCGAGAATGACTTCAGTGCGCCCCTGAACCCGCCGGTGGTCGCCACGCGGTGGCTGGGCGGAGACATGATGCGAAAAGCCCATGCATTTTTATCCGGATCCAGCGCCGCGCGGCCGGACGCGGTGTTATCCGGATTCGCGGCCATGGATGATTTTGAGTTGCTCGATCCTTTTCCTCTGGCAGGCTGGGCCGCCTGCCAGGCCGCTCGCAAGGTGTGCAGCCTGGTCGGACGGGGTGCGCACCGGGAGGCTTTGGACGGGGTTTGGGAGTAAGACAGACCTTTGGAACGTGAACATCGGATGAGGGGAGCTGAATGGAACTCTTGAAGAATCAAAAGAATCTGATCATCTGGGTTGTTTTCCTAGCCGTTGCCGCCGGGGTCGTCTATTGGCCGATCGTCGTACCCATGGTCAGACAGTGGGCTGCCGACGACAACTACTCGCACGGCTTTCTTGTGCCTTTCATCGCCGGGTATCTGGTCTACATGCGCCGGGACGATCTCCTGAAGGCGGAGGTCAAGCCGGCCGAGTCCGGCATGGGTCTCATCCTCTTTGGGCTGGCCATGCTTCTTTTCGGCTGGCTGGGCACGGAATACTTCACCATGCGCGCCTCCCTGGTGGTCATCATCGCGGGATCGGTGCTCTATATCCTGGGATGGAAGATTTTTGGGATTCTCCTTGCCCCTTTGGCCTATCTGCTGCTCATGATCCCGATTCCCTACATCATCTATGACGCCGCCGCCTTTCCCCTGAAACTCTTTGTGACCAAGGTTTCGGTCCTGGCCCTCAAGGCCATGGGCATCGTCATCTGGCAGGAAGGCAACATCCTCATGTTCCCAAGCATTACCCTTGAGGTGGCGGATGCCTGCAGCGGACTGCGCTCCATCATGTCCCTTTTGGCCCTGGGCACGGCGTACGCATTCGTGCTGCACTCCTCGGTCCGGGACCGGGTGGTGCTCATCGCCTCGACCCTGCCCATCGCGGTTTTCACCAACTGCCTGCGGGTCATCGCCACGGGGGTTCTGGCCCAATATTTCGGGGCGGCGGCAGCCGAGGGCTTTTTCCATGAATTCGCGGGATTCTTCGTCTTTTTCGCAGCGGTGGTCATGTTCGTGGCCCTGGGCGCAGCACTCAAGAGGTGGTCATGAATATTCGCTTCCGTTTTATTTTCATCATGCTGCTTTTGGCCGGGGCCGGAACGTACATGGCGTTTCATCGCGATCTCGAAGTGCCCCCGGGGCGGCCCTTCGAGGAATTTCCGGCCAGCCATGCGGGCTGGCGCATGATCGGGCAGGCAAACCTGAGCAAAAACATCGTGAAGGTGCTGATGCCGACGGATTATCTCTCCCGGCGTTATGCCAGGGAGGATGGCTCGACCGTCGACATGTACCTGAGTTTTTTCGACGGCGGACCCGATTCGGGCAGGATACACTCGCCCAAGCATTGCCTGCCGGGCGGCGGCTGGACGGAACTGTCCTCCAGGCACGTGACGTTGGATTTGGGCAGGGAAGCGGTAAATCTGGTCCAGGCCGTGTACGCCATGGGCAATAACCGGGAGGTCATCTACTACTGGTTCTCCATGCGCGGAAAGACCATGTCGGACGAGCTTTCCCTGAAACTTGCGGAGATTACAGGCTCCATGTTTCACCGTCGCCGGGATCAGAGCTTTATGAGGATTTCCGTGCAGGGAGATGGCGCCCAGGAGGAGGCGGAGCGACGGATCGAAGGTTTTCTGCGGGATTTCTATCCGGTCATTCGCGATTTTTTGCCTAACTAGAAATTTGTGGGGGACTCATGAACATGGACATGTCGAGGCCTGCCGTGCCCGGAATCACATATCGCCTGTTCGCCGCGCTCCTTTTCATCCTGTGCGCGCTCACATTCTGCAATGGTTTGGCATGTGCAGAGCCCCTGGTCGGCGTATCGCCCTCGCAGGTCCTCGTCCTTTACAATGCGGATTGGCGAGAGCGGCATCCCCTTATCTCCGCTGCGCAGGATTCGCTGGCGGTCGCCGAGCACTATGCGCGGATGCATACCGATCCGGTCACCGGGGAGAGGCCCTACCTGCTGGGGCTGACGGGTGGCCGGTCGTCAGGAAACGTACTCTCCGGCGATCATCTTGAGGAGCGCAGCGCGGACAACGCTTGCGGTGTCCTGTATCGGTCCCGCGATTCCAAACGTGTCGAAAGCGGCTGCGAGATGCGCGACAGTCGCATGGTGGAGGTGGTCTTGCCCAAGACCGAAGTCCCGTGGAACCTCAGCACCCTCGGACTTGAAATCGAGTCCGACGAGAGATCAAGTCGCGCGCGTTTCAAGCTGGTCGAGAACGGCGCAAGCCTTCATCCCGACAAGGTGCGGGTCCAGCAAGACGGGGACTGGCGAATCAGGGCCCTGGGCGGGCTCCTCATGGAGGGGGCGTTTACGGCCACGGCCCGGTGCGCGGACGCTCAGGGAGACGTTCACGAGTGGAGCGCCGAGTACAAAGACATTCTACAGGCGTCATGGAACGCCACGGGTCTTGACGGTATTCGTGACGACCAAAATTACCTGGATCTGGTGGAGGCTCCGATCAAGGCGTTTCTGGAAGATCCCGCCAATGCCAGGCCCGACGGAACCCTGCTGAAGGATCATGTCCTGTACATAGTTGTTTGTCATGGGCTGCCCCTCACCGTTGCGGCTCCGTACGGCATTGCCACCGGCGTCGGCCCGCAGTTGCGCGATTATGGATCTGCGATTGATTTGTGTCAGCGACTCCAGCTCATGTACTACGATTTCGAGAGCCTGCACCAACGTAAGGTTCAGCCGATGCGCTTTGCTCCGGCTCCAAAGAAAAGCGCTTTCACGAATATTATATTCCGCACGCGAATGTCCATGCCGCTTCAGGGGGCGGATCTAAATCCTTTCGTGCACCCGGCGGCCTACCGCAAAGGCGGGAACAAGGCCGGGCTGGGTTCGCCTCGGTTCACATCCGCGCAGCGAGCCCTGCGCCCGGATCGTCACCTCTTTTTCGCCATGCGCATAGATGGACAGACACCCCTTGAAGCCATGGAGCTGGTGGACCGGGCCGTCTATGCATCCAGGCATGCGGGTCCGGAGATGGGCATGCTCGCGGATGTGCCTCTCGTAAAAGCCCCGGAACGCGTCGGAGAGATCGGTGACCGGACTCCGGCCAAGCCGTTTTGGGACCTGGGATACAGGCATCTGTTCCAGCACCCCAAAGGCAGGGTCCGGCTTGACCTTTTCAAACTGGCCCCGGGGAGCGGATTCTTCAACTCAAGCCCTGTCTTCCTTCCCGGAGGGATTGCGGCCTTTGTCCAGTCGAATCAGGGCTGGAACATGAAGGATTCGCGATTCCACGAATTCTTGAGGCAAGGGGTGACGATGACGGCCGGTTCGGCTCGCGTCGACCCGCGCAAGACGCCCCATATTCACAGCCACAGTTTTTGGGACGAAGCGGTTTTTTATCCGGCCCTGCGTGAAGGCCGCCCTGTGGGCGAGATTCTGCTCAGCAATCAGGTCCATATGGGCTGGATCACCAGTTTTGTGGGCGATCCTCTGTACCGATTGCCGCCTGAACCGCAAAAGCCGGGCGGCCTGGTCGGTCTGACCTGGGACAAAAACGTGCGCGTGGCGCAGGCGCGCGATGCGGAGCGCGGCAAGGGATATCTGGTCATGGCGGATTTGGGGGCGAGCGCCCATGAACCCCGCCTGGCCCAGATGCGCCTTGGCCGCGTTGCAGCCGAGGAAAACGGGGCAAAGCATGTCTTCGAACGCTTTGCCTCCAGGCCCTGCGTGTTCGTCCCCAATCGGGAAGTGCGCAAGGGGGAACCGTGGCGGCTGGAATTGATGGATCCTTTCGGCAATACGGCAACGCTTGCGGGCAATCTGGAGTAGCTGGAGTAGCTTTAATGACCCCTTCCTTCGTTTCCTTTCTGACAACCCTGTGTGCCGTCATCCTGGCCGTGGGATTTGCCGCGCGCATGCTGCTTGGCGTCATGCGCGCCGATCGGTCGCGGGCCTCGGGAGCCCTGGCCGTGGCGCTGGTGCTGTCTGCCGGACTGGAAGCGCTGGATCTCTTGACGCTCCTGTACCCCGAATCGGTACAGGCCTGGCGTATGGCCGGACTGCTGGTGGAAGGAGCCCTGGGGCCGGCCTGGATCTGGTTCACGGCCCTTTTTGCCCGCAACTACGAAGAAGGCAGGTTGCCCGGAACGCAGCGCGCGCTGATCCTCCTGTCCTGCCTCATGATGCCCTGGGCCGGGTATCTGGCTGCGCAGGGTGCCTATTTTGCCCCGGATTTCGCGACCGAGGGTCTACTTTTTCTCCTTCCGGGAAGCTTTTATTTCTATATCGGTTTTGCCGTGTGCTGCGTCGCGGCCCTGCTCAACATCGAGGCCACGCTGGCGGCGGCCGTGCATCACCGTCGCTGGAAGATCAAATTCATTCTTCTGGGGGCCGTGAGCATTCTGGCCGCCTTGATCCTCTATTACAGTCAGAGCCTTTTGCATCGTTCCATCGACATGAGTCTGGCGGGCCTGCGCTCCCTGGCCTTGCTTCTAGGTACGGCCATGATGTGGTTTTCGGACCTGCGGCGTGGCCCCGAAGTACGGATCAGCTTTTCGAGGCGGTTGGCTTTCAAGTCCGTGGTCCTGGTCGCGGCCGGTCTGTATCTGGTCGGGCTGGGCTTGCTCGGCGAGGGTGCACGCCTTTTCGGAGACGATCTGGGCCGGGCCGTACTGTTGGTGGTCAGTTTTCTGGCCGGGCTCGGTCTTCTGGTCGTTTTTCTCTCGGACACGGTGCGCCGCAAGATCCGCCTTTTTCTGCAGATGCACTTTTACGGCGAAAAGTATGATTACCGCATCCAGTGGGTGCAGTTCACCCAGCACCTGGCCTCGGCCCGCACCCAAAACGAGCTGCAGCAGGCGGCATTGTCGGCCTGCTGCGAAACCTTCGGTATCGTGGGTGCGGGGCTCTTTCTCTTCGATCATGACCGCAAGCTTTACCTGCCCGCCAGCCTGGTGGAGATGGATTCTCACGAAGGTGGTTTCGGGGAAGACTCGGCTCTTGTGACGGAGCTTGAAACCCGGCGTTCCGTGCTGCGCGCGGTGGATGTGGACGACTCTTCGCCCTGGCTCGCGCGGGCCGGCTTTGCCATTCCCATTTTCCGCGAAGACGCGCTGGACGGGTTTGTGCTTCTGGGTCGGCCCATCAATCCACGGGAGGAGTACGACGAGGAAGACTTCGAGCTGATGGACACCATGGCCCGGCACATCTCTTCGGCCCTTTTGAACATGCGTCTGCTGGACCAGTTGGCCAGGTCGAGGGAGATGGAGATCATGGGCAAGGTCTCGGCCTTTGTGCTTCATGATCTGAAGAATCATGTCTATACGCTCTCGCTCATGGCCGACAACGCGCAAAAACATATCGGCAATCCCGAATTTCAGAAGGACATGGTCGATTCCCTGGGGAGCACGGTAGGCAAGATGAAGATCCTCATCTCGCAACTTAAAGGTCTCCCCGACCGTCACACCCTGAAGCGCGAGCCCGTGGGTCTTTTGTCCCTGGCAAGGGAATCCACCCGACCTCTGCCGCAGGAACGCCTTGATTTCCAGGGTCCGGACGTGCGGGTGATGATCGACAGCGCGGAGATGGGCAAGGTGATCCTGAATCTTTGCCTCAACGCACTGGAGGCGTCCACGGCGGGTCAATCCGTATCCGTCACGGTAGGGGATGAGCCCGAACCGTTTGTAAGGGTGACGGACCATGGTGTGGGCATTGCCAAGGAGTTCATGGCGGGCGGGCTCTTCGAACCTTTCAAGTCCACCAAGGCCAAGGGCATGGGCATCGGGCTGTATCAATGCAAGCAGATCGTCGAGGCCCACGGCGGGCGCATCGAAGTGCGCAGTGCGCCGAATGAGGGCTCTGAATTTATTGTATGTATTGGTGACAGGCAGGTTTTGTGAGCAATTTTTGCTTAGTAAGTATGGACTTGCGTTGTCGGTGTGTGTTATGTTTTCCGTAAACTTCTTTTTTTCTGCCGTAGCCTGAGATATTTTGCGGCCGAAAATTTCAGCGAGTGGGGTCAATAATTGGAACATTTGCTTATCGTTGATGATAACGAGGACGTCCTGACCCAGCTCAAGTGGGGCCTTACCTCGGAATCTTACACACTTCACCTGGCCGCCAATGTCGACGAGGCGCTGGCTACCTTTCGTAAACTTCACCCCGGTGTCGTGACCCTGGACCTGGGCCTGCCTCCGCATGTCGAGTCTTCGGAAGAGGGGTTCAGGGGGCTGGTGGAGATGCTCAAGCTTGAGCCTTCAGCCAAGATCATTGTCGTCACCGGCAACGATGAGCGCGAGAATGCCTTGCAGGCAATCAAGCTTGGGGCCTTTGATTTTTTCCGCAAGCCCATTGATCTGGACGAACTGCGAGTCATCATCCGCCGCGCATTTCATTTGCATGCCATTGAGCGGGAAAGCGTGGTCCAGCAGGATGAAGCCGCCAGCGAGCTCAAAGACAACTGCGGAATTGTGGGCGCATGCGCGGCCATGCGCGGAGTGCTTGGCCTCATCGACAAGGTTGCCACTTCGGACGTGCCGATCCTCATTTCCGGTGAGAGCGGGACGGGTAAGGAGCTGGTGGCCAGGGCCATTCATTCAAAGAGTCTGCGCAGGCACGGTCCCATGGTCTGCATCAACTGCGGAGCCATCCCCGAGAACCTGATCGAATCCGAGTTGTTCGGCCATGAGAAAGGAGCCTTCACCGGCGCGGCTTCAATGGTGCGGGGCAAGGTCGAGTACGCCAGCGACGGAACACTCTTTCTGGACGAGATAGGGGAACTGCCCGTCAACCTGCAGGTCAAGCTGCTCAGATTCCTGCAGGAGATGGTCATTCAGCGAGTCGGGGGCAGGAAAGACATCCCCGTCAATGTGCGCATCATCGCGGCCACGAATATCGATATCGCCGCGGCCATAGCCCAGGGCCGTTTTCGGGAAGATCTGTATTACCGCATCGGCGTGGTCAATATCCATCTTCCACCGCTGCGCGAGCGTGAAGATGACGTGCGCATCCTGGCCGAATATTTTCTGGATCGCATCGCCCGCGACCTGGGTAAGACCCTGGCCGGGTTCACGCCTGATGCCCTGGCCTGTCTCAACACCTACAGCTGGCCCGGCAACATCCGTGAGCTTGAAAACAAGCTGCGTCGCGCAGTGCTGCTCGCGGACTCGACCCTGCTCACGGCCGAGGAACTGGGCTTCGGGGAGAGTGACTACGCCCTGAACGGTCTCGGCCTGACGGACAAAACCCTGAAGGAAGCCCGCGCCATGCTTGAAAAGAAGATGGTTCTGGCGGCCCTTGCCAAGTACGAGGGCAACATCGTCAGGGCTTCCGAAGCGCTCGGGATCAGCCGTCCAACCATGTACGACCTTTTGAAGAAGCACGAGATTAGCAATTAGAATATTTTTAATACCTCGTAACAAAAGGATTATTTTTGTGCAGTCGGGATGAGTCGTAGAAATTTTTTTTATGGAACAAGTATTCAAAGGAGTGATACAGGCTTTTTAAAAATGGCCCGTCATATATCCCGGTTATGCTGTGTGTGACGGATCAGGTTGTAACTCATTTTTCTACAGCTCTGTTGGTTTTTTTATTTCTTTTTTATAATCAGGATGTTGTGAAATAATATTCCCGGGATCGTCTTGGCGTGATCGTTGCTTTGCCGACGTATGCTGATCAGTTACGATTTCTGGTGGTTTCATGTTTGATGTAAAGAAGAAATATAATGAGAGTGTTGGCATGACAAAACGGTATGCGAAGCAAGATCACCTCTTTGAGTTGAACAGCAGGGAAACGGTGGGCAGGGATGAGTGTTTCTCCCGCCGGATTCATGAGGCTGACAGTTCAAATGATGCGAGGGTGCTGAATGAGCTCAAAGCGCAGCAGAGCGCGTTGATGATGCAAAACGAAGAACTTCGAAGGGCTCTGGACAACCTTGAAAATAAATTGGCGGTCTATTCAGATTTTTATAATTATTCGCCCCAAGGCTTTATCAGCCTGGACGAGCAGGGCCGCGTCCGGGAGGTAAACCCCTGGGCGATCAGTCAATTGGGTGTGGAGAGAGACGCGCTGGTCAATTCGTTTTTTGGGCAGCGTGTTGCCTCACAGGATATGGAAAAATTCAGGGTGTATCTTGATCTCGTTTTCAAAACAGGAGAGCGACAGAGTTGCGAGTTGATGCTCAAGCGGAAGAACATGCAGGATTTCCGGGTTAAAATAGACAGCGTCAAGTCTTCAAATAGTGGTCATATAGATTTTTACATGTCTCCTTTTACAGATATTGCCGACATAGCCAGTCAAAAAATTTCAAGTAATGTTTCTTATTGTGAAGCTGATGAAAAAATTCATCTAAGTTCAGATTTTACTGAAGATTTCAAAAATAAATTTCAAATATTATTGCAGCAGTTTCACGCTGTATTGAGTGGTATTAGTGGGACTGTAATTGTTGTTTCTCCAGAAATGAAAGTTTTGTGGTCAAATATAATTAATGAGTTTGGAATAAATTCAAATATATCAGACAATGTTTTGAGATATTGCAATGATTTTGTTGGTAATTGTTCGGTGCTTTATGAAAAATCAGTTGTCATCGATTGTTTTAACACCGGAGAAAAAAAGTCTTGCATTGTTACGCATGGTGAATCTGTACTGGATATACGGGCGTTTCCTGTCAAGGAAAACAAAGATGTAATCAGTGTTCTTCTGCTGGTGTGCGATGTCACGGGAAAAATGGCGATCCAGGCGGACGCGCAGTATGCATGTCATCTTTTGTCGCTGGGGGAGCTAGCTGCAAGTGTCGCACATGAAATAAACAATCCGGTCAACGGAATAATCAATTACGGCCAAATATTGGTCAACGAATGCGACGCTGAAAGCATGGAGCATGATCTTGGGGCGCGCATCCTCAAAGAGGGGGAACGCATCGGCCGCCTCGTCAAATCCCTCCTGTCCTATGCGCACGAAAGACGAAAGGAAAAAAGGGCGACGCAGGTTGTGGACATTCTCGAGGAAACCCTGGCCCTGACCCAGGCCCAGATTCGCAAGGACGGCATCCAGCTTGTTCTCGACTTCCCTGAAAGCCTTCCCAAGGTCATGGCAAATCTGCAGCAGGTTCAGCAGGGGTTCATCAACATCATCAGCAATGCGCGCTATGCATTGAACGAAAAGTATCCGGGGTGGCATAAGAACAAATGTCTCGCGATCTCCGGCGAATTCGTCATGGTCGAAGGCTGCCCTTTTGTACGGGTGGCGTTTCTGGATCAGGGTGGAGGAATATCGGCCGAAAAGCTCTCGTTTCTGACCAAACCGTTTTTTTCCACCAAGCCTTTTGGCAAGGGGACCGGGCTTGGGCTCAGCATTACGCAGAAGATCATCGATGATCACGGGGGGCATCTGCGGTTTGAGAGTGAAGAGGGGGAGTTTACCCGCGTTATAATAGATTTGCCGGTTCATCAAAAAGATGAAGGAATATGTTAGTGACCGGAAAAATTCTGATTCTCGATGACGAAGAGTCGATCAGGTTCACGCTTTCACGATTTTTGCGTGCGGCGGGTCATGCTGTGGTGACCGTTTCAAGTTGCGGTGACGCCTTGGCCAAAATTTCAGGAGACGGCTTTGATGTCGTGTTCGCGGACATAATCCTCGAAGACGGTACGGGAATCGACATCCTGCGTGAGATCAAGGCCAGGGGGCTGGGCTGTCCGGTGATCATGATCACCGGAGATCCGGGTATCGAGACCGTGACCGAAGCCATTCATCTGGGGGCCTTCGATTACATTCCAAAGCCCGTCAAGCAGGAAGCGCTCTTGAACGCCACCCGCCTGGCCTTGTCTTATAAAGCCGCCAACGATGAGAAGGAGAGATACCGCTCAAACCTTGAAGCGATCTTCAGGAGCGTCAGAGAGGCTATCCTCTCTGTGAACAACGAGTCCGTGCTGATCGAATTCAACGAGGCGGCCAGCGAAATGTGCGGGTTTTCCCAGGCCGACATCGGGAACCCAGTCAGCTTGTTGCCGCGAACGACCGACAACAGGTTCGAGACGATTCTGGCGGAAGCGCTGACGAGCGGCCAGCCCCGCGAAGAGGATCGCGTCGAGTGCAGTGCGGCGAGTGGAGTCCGCAAAGTGGTCAGCGCGAGGATCTATCCGCTGCTCAACACCCAGGGGCAATCCACCGGAGTGGTGATGATGCTGCGTGACGACACGCATGTGTCCAATCTGGAAATGAAGCTGAGGGAGTACGGGCAGTTTCACCGCATCATCGGCAAGAGCGAGCCGATGCAGAAGGTCTACGCCCCGATAAAGACGCTGGCCGGAGTTCAGACCACGGTCCTGATCACCGGCGAAAGCGGTACGGGCAAGGAGCTTGTCGCCGAAGCCCTGCACATGGCCGGAGATCTCAGCGATAAGCCCCTGGTCAAGGTGAACTGCTCGGCTTTGCCCGAGAGCCTGCTTGAAAGCGAACTCTTCGGTCACGTCAAGGGGGCGTTCACGGGCGCGATCAAGGACAGCGAAGGGCGCTTTCAAAAAGCAAATGGCGGAACAATCTTTTTTGACGAGATTGGGGACCTCTCGCCGATGGTGCAGCTCAAACTTTTGCGCGTCCTGGAAGAGCGCGAGTTTGAACGGGTTGGCAGCTCCGCGACCGTGAAGGCCAACGTGCGCGTCATCGCGGCGACAAACAAGAACCTCCTGGAGCAGGTCAGCCAGGGAATTCTACGGGAGGACCTCTATTACCGGCTCAAAGTGGTCGAGATCAAGCTGCCTCCTTTGCGCACCCGGACTGAGGACATCCCCCTCCTTGTCGATCATTTTTGCGAACGGTTCAACGTGAAGTTCAAAAAGAACATCAAATCCGTGTCATCCGATGTTTTTCAGGCTTTCCTCAAATATTCATGGCCAGGCAACGTGCGCGAGCTTGAGCATACCATGGAGCATGCCTTTGTCCTTTGTAACAAGAGCGTCATCACGTATGACGATTTGCCCACGGATTTTATGAAGTTGGCAGGAGTGCGACGCTCCCGCCCCGAGGCTCAGAGTGACGATGCGGGCGCGGTTCTTGCGGCTCTGAACAACACCGACTGGAACAAGGCGAAAGCTGCCCGGCTGCTTGGGATAGACCGGGTGACCCTGTACCGCAAAATCAAGAGATATGGTCTTGTCCGAGAAGCTTCGGGTGCAAAACTGTTGCGTTAGTGACACCTTTTTTGCCTGCAACGATTTTGTTGCATGCAACACGCTTTTTTTGCCATTTTTCTCCCCGCATCCATTTTTTATCAAAAAGTTCAATTATTCTATAGTAATGAAAATATTCTGGCGGCATCGTTCTGTTGGTATGAATATTGTATTGACTTTGCTTGGTGGTTTCCAGGCAGTGCGGGCTCGAATGCGGACCCGGGCTTTGTGTTGCGACAATATTTTTTACAAGAATATCTTCATGAATTTTCGTTTGAAATAGCCATGAATGCAAACATACTTGTCATTGATGACGAAGAATCAATTCGATTCACATTCTATAAATTTCTTGCCGATAAAGGAAACCATGTCTGCACGTCAAAAAATTTATTGGAATCACTGTCTAAAATGAATGAGACAGTTTATGATCTTATAATTGTTGATATTATTTTAAGCGATGGATGTGGATTAGATGTTTTGAAAAAAATTGATCGAAATGAAGTTGAAACTCAGGTGATAATAATGACGGCTTATCCAACACTTGAAACAATTGATATGAGCTTCAAAATGCATGCTGCAGATTATATTATAAAGCCGATACGACAGAGTGAACTTATTTCTTCCGTAAGCAACATAATACAGAAAAAAATATCTTTGCGTAAAAAGAATATTAAAAATAATGAGATTTGTGCTTAATTACGACACTGCAATAAGTCGCAAAAGAATCTGAGTGTCATTCCTGACGCGCTTGCAAAGAGTCGTGGATGAACCTGATTGTCATTCCCGCGAAGGCGGGAAACCATTCTTTTCAGATAGTTAGAAAGGCGTAGATCCCCTTCTTCAAGGGGATGACGACTTTTTGCAGGCGGATCATTCCCGCGAACGTGTGCCAGCATGGGTAGGCGGGGCATGTCGGGCAATGGCGCGAAATCCATTTTTTTCAGGTGGTTAAAAATTATGAATCCTTTTCTTCAAGGGAATTCATAAATTTTTACAGTGGTATCTTCATTTTTTTACACTTTTTGTTCGACGCGAGACCTGCCTTTCTTTGCCGGTATCGAAAAACAGGGCGCTAGGCTCTTCAGTTTCATCCCGCTTCTTCCCCCTGCGCGCAAGAGATGCTATTCAGGGAATCATGAAGCTTCTTCTAGCCCTGATTCCCATCTTCGCCGTCCTGGCATTCTTCCATCCGTCGCCGGAAGTCCGCGCCTCCGAGTCGGACAGGCCCGTGGTGCTGGTGATCCATTCCTACGCTGCCGACTATTCCTGGACCAGGGACATGCACGCCGGGATCGTCTCGGTCCTCGATGCTCCTGATGTGCGGGCGCGCTGGCGCGTGGAGTACATGGATGCCAAGCACCACGACTCGCCCGCGTACCAGGCCCGGCTCCTGGAACTCTTTCGGGAGAAGTACGGCCGGGACCGCTTCGACGGGGTCATCCTGACCGACGACCACGCCCTGGACTTCGTGGCCATGCACCGGGGCGAACTGTTCCCCGGCACGCCCATGGTGGCCTGCGGCATCAACGACCTCAAGTCCGTCCCGCCGGGGGCCCGGGACATGAACATCATCATCGAGAGCCTGGCGCATCTCGAAACCCTGGAGGCGGCCCTGCGGCAGAATCCGGGCACGCGCAAGGTCTTCGTCATGATCGACGGCACCCTCACGGGCAAATCCATCCTGCGGGAATTCCTGGAGCAGACCCGCGAGCTGGCCGGGCGTGTGGAGATCGAGGTCGTGCCGCCCATGACCCGGGACGGGCTCGTCCGCTTCGCGGCGGAGCGCGGGCAGGGGGAGCTTCTCTACCTGCTGGTCTATTTCCAGGACGCGGCGGGGCAGGTCTTCACGGCCGAGGAGATCCCGCGCGTCGTGGCCGCCGCCTCTCCCGTGCCGGTGTATGCGGCCTGGGATTTTCAGCTGGGCTTTGGTGTTGTCGGGGGCTGCGTGACCAGCGCCTTCGGGCATGGGCAGAAGGCCGCCCGCACCCTGCTGGACCGCCTGGCCGGAAAGAACCCTCCGGCCGCGTACAGCGGGCTCGCGGGCGTCAACCGGCACACCTACGACTACGCCGCCCTGGAGCGCTTCGGCATCCAGTCATCCCTGCTGCCCGGGGATGCGCTGGTGCTGAACCGTCCCCTGTCGTACTTTGAACAGCACCGCTCGGTCATCCTCTCGGCCCTGGCGGTCATCGCCATCCTCGGCGTGATCATCGCGCTGCTGGTCATGAACGTGCTCAAGCAGCGCAGGATCAACCACGGCAACCGGGAGATCATGAATCTCAATCGGGAGATGATCGAGACCCAGCGCGAACTGCTCTCCACCCTGGGCGAGGTCATCGAGACCAGGTCCCAGGAGACGGCCTACCACGTGCGCAGGGTGGCCGCCTATTCGGCCCTGCTGGGCGAAAAGTACGGCCTCTCCGAGGAGGACATCCTGCTGCTGGAAGCGGCTGCGCCCATGCACGACATAGGCAAGATCGGCATCCCTGACGCCATCCTCAACAAGCCCGGCAAGCTCGATGACGAGGAATTCGAAAGCATCAAGCACCACACCGTCATTGGCCAGCGCATCCTGCACACCTCGGACCGCAGGCTCATGGCCGAGGCCCGAAACATCGCCCTGCAGCATCACGAGCGCTGGGACGGCACGGGCTATCCATGCGGCCTCAAAGGCGAGGAGATCAGCCTGCCGGCCCGCATCTGCGCCCTGGCCGACGTTTACGACGCCCTGTCCCTGGACCGCGTCTACAAGGAGGCCTGGCCCAGGGAAAAGGTGCTGGAATTTATTCGGCGCGAACGAGGCGGCATGTTCGACCCCAGGATCGTTGATCTCTTCTTCGAGAATCTGGACGAGATCGAAGCCATCAGGTACCGCCTTTCGGACGCGGCGGCCCGGCCAAGGGAAATGGACATCTCGGCCAAGGTGGAGTGTCCGGGGCAGGACTAGGGCAATCGTCCGGTCCGCAATTCTTGCCTCCCGCCGTCCCCCCAACGGAGCACACACATGACCAATCTTTCCTCCGCGCCCAAGGTCTGGGCGCATCGGGGCGCGCGCAGCGCGGCCCCCGAGAACACCATGGCCGCGGCCCGTGCCGCCCTGGAGCAGGGCGCCTTCGGCTGGGAGCTGGACGTGCACGTCACCCTCGATGGTGTAGTCATTGTCACCCACGATCACGGCCTGCGCCGCGTGACGGACATTGCCCTTCGGCCGGACATGCCCGTGCGGGCGTCGCATGTGGTGGACCGGCTGACCCTGGCCCAGATCCGTGAGCTCGATGCCGGGAGCTGGTTCGCCCGGCGCGATCCCTTTGGCACCGTGGCGTCCGGCGAGGTCGGCCCGGAGCGGCTGGCGTCCTACGCGGGCGAGAAGATCCCCACCCTGGCCGAGGCCCTGGACTGGACCAGCGAGAGCGGCCTTGCCGTGAACGTCGAGATCAAGGACATGCTCGGCGGTGATGATGACGGCCTGGTGCGTGAGGTTGTGGGGCTGATCCGCGCATCCGGGATTGCGCGGCGGGTGCTGGTCTCGTCCTTTCGGCAGAACTCCCTGGAGTTGTTCCGCAAGCTGTGTCCGGAAGTGCCCGTGGGTCTGCTCCTGGACGAAAAGGCCATGGCCGCGTCCACGCAGGATATAGTCGCGAGGCTGCAAGGCCTGGGGGCCGTGGCGTTGCATCCGTCCATCAAGGGCCTTTTTCCGGGCCGCATCGCGGCTTTTCGCGAGGCCGGATTCGAGGTCAACGTCTACACCGTGAACCGTGAAGAAGACATGCTCCGGCTGGCTCGCGAGGGCGCGACCGGAATAATCACCGATTTTCCGGCCCGGGCCCTGGCCGCGCTGGAAGCATTCAAGCAGGAGGAAAAATGAATCTGACCAAGCGGCCCAAGGCCGTCTTCTGGGATATCGACGGCACGCTTATCACCACCGAGGGCCTGCACTACGAAGTCATCCGCGACTGGTGCGCGGCCCGAGGGTACATCTTGACCGAGGCCGCCAACGACGAACTGCTCGGCAAGACCATGCCGGAGAAGTGGGCCATTCTTGAGAGCCGCCTGCCCGCCGGACTGACCGAGGAGGATTTCAGGGCGGACTGCGCCCGCGCCTACATGGCGGGACTGCGGGCCGAGATGATGCGCCCCGGTCCCGTGGCGGCGGTAAGGCGCCTGCATGAGCTGGGCGTCACGCAGGCGGCCGTGTCCAACGGCGAGGCCCCCGTCATCGAGGCCAATCTGCGCGCTCTGGGACTCTGGGATTTGATGGCGTTCACGGTCTGCGGCAACGATGTGCCCAGCGGCAAGCCCGCGCCGGACCCCTATCTTGAGGCCGCCAGACGCGCCGGGTGCGCCCCGGACGACTGCATGGCCGTGGAGGATTCGATAGTGGGCGTGACCTCGGCCGCCGGTGGCGGTTTGATCACCCTCGCCTGGCCGGAAGCGGTCCCGGGAGTTCAGGCCGACATGCCCGGAGCGACCCTCGTGGTGCTGGAGGATTCCGATTTTCCCTGGACCCTTTTTGAAAATTGACCCGCTGATTCTAGATTGAACGTGTCGGATCGCGGCGGGCCTCATGCCCGCCGCGACCGTTTTCAGCCTGCCAGATACGTCCTCGCCAGCTCCCGAAAGGAGCTGACCTGCTCCTCGATCCAATCCTTGCCCAGGTCCAGTTCCCGGGCCATGATTTCAGCCACGTCCCTGGCGATGACCATGCTCACGGCCGCGTCCAGGATCAGCGCGCGCGTGCGGTGACGCAGCACGTCGGACAGGGTTCGGGCCCATTCGCGGCGCACGGCCCAGACCACCTCGGCGCGCAGGTAGGGAAGTTTGTAGTGCAGGGGCTTGCCCAGATCCGGGTCGCGGCGGATCATCTCGCGGATTTCCTCGATGTCGCTGCCGTAGACCGAGAGGTGATCCCGGGGATCAAGTCCGTTCATCCAGCCGTGCAGGGGCAGGTTCTCGGTCTTGCAGGAGTGGGCGGGGAGGCCCGCGAAGCGCGCGGCCTGGTTCACCGTGTCTTCGCCCATCTTGCGGTACGTGGTCCACTTGCCGCCGGCGATGGTCACCAGGCCGCCCTGGGAGATGGTCAGATGATGATCGCGGGACAGGGACGAGGTCCGACCTTCGCCCTCGGCCCTGATCAGCGGCCGGATGCCCGCGAAGACGCTCAGGATGTCGCTGCGCTTCGGGTCGCGGGTCAGGTAGCGCCCGGCGTGTTCGAGCAGGAAGGTGATTTCCTCCTCCATGGGCCGGGGTTCGTGGTTCGGGCCGTCCAGGGCCACGTCGGTGGTCCCGACCAGCACGCGTCCGTGCCAGGGCACCAGAAAGATGACTCGGCCGTCGTCCGTGTGCGGGACCATGATGGCCGTGTCTCCGGGGGAGAATGATTTGTCGAGCACCAGATGGATGCCCTGGGACGGGGCGATCAGTTTGGGCGCGGCCGCGTCGTCCATGCGCAGGATGTCGTCGACGAACACGCCTGTCGCGTTGATGACGACCTTTGCCCGCAACCGCCGGGTTTTGCCTGTCAGGGAGTCCCGGGCCTCCACGCCGCCGATCTGGCCTTCATCGTCCTTGAGGAGCGCGGTCACGGCCATGTGGTTGACCGGCAGTCCGCCGAGATCCTGCATGGTCTTGGCCAGGGTGATGGCCAGGCGGGAGTCGTCGAACTGGCCGTCATAGTAGATGACTCCGCCGCGCAGGTCCGTGGGTTCGAGGTTGGGGATCATGTTCAGGGTTTTCGAGCGCGACAGGATGCGCGAACGGCCGAAACCGAGCTTTCCGGCCAGCATGTCGTAGAGTTTCAGGCCCACGCCGTAGAAGGGGCGCTCCCACCATTTGTAGTCCGGCACGACAAAGGCCTGGTTGTAGACCAGATGGGGGGCGTTTCGGAGCAGCACGCCGCGTTCGTGCAGGGCGTCCATGACCAGGGCCACGTTGCCCTGCTGCAGGTAGCGCACGCCGCCGTGCACCAGCTTGGTGGAGCGGCTGGAAGTGCCTTGCGAGAAATCGTGCGCTTCAAGGAGCAGCGTCCTGTAGCCCCTGCTGGCCGCGTCCACGCCGCAGCCAAGGCCCGTGGCGCCGCCGCCGATGATGATCATGTCCCAGGTGGTGTCGGTATCGAGTCGGTCAAGAATATCGGATCTGAGCATGGCTGCCTCCAGGATGTTGTCGCTTGTGCGGGGTTGCATATCACGTCGTCGCCGGGAGGGCCAGAACGTCGGGAGGGTTGCATGGGCCTTGACCTTCGCGCCGGGGCTTCATAGATGCTAGGCTCTTGCCTTAATCACGGAGATTTCAATGACCCAGCCATCTGTCGGCACTGTACAGTCCAAATCGTTCACTTTCGCCCATCCCCCGACGCCCATGGTCCTGGACAGCGGGGTGGAGCTCGGGCCAGTATCCCTGGCCTACGAAACGTACGGGACCCTGAACGCGGAGCGGTCCAACGCCGTGCTCGTCTGTCACGCCCTGACCGGCGACGCCCACGTGGCCGGTTATCACGCCGGAGACGACAAGCCCGGCTGGTGGGAGCATTACGTGGGCCCGGGCAAACCCATCGACACGGACCGGTATTTCGTGGTCTGCTCCAACGTCATCGGCAGCTGCATGGGTTCCTGCGGGCCGTCCTCCATCAATCCGGCCACGGGGCGCTACTGGGGTCTCGATTTTCCGCTGGTGACCATCCCCGACATGGTCCGCGCCCAGCGCGAGCTGCTTCGGCACCTCGGCATCGACCACCTTCTGGCCGTGACCGGGGGCTCCCTCGGGGGCATGCAGACTCTGCAGTGGGCGGCGGCCTATCCGGAGATGATGGACGGCATCCTGGCCCTGGCCACCACCAGCCGCCATTCTCCCCAGGCCATCGCCTTCAACGAGGTGGCCCGGCAGTCCATCATGAGCGATCCCAACTGGAAGAACGGCGACTACTACGACGGCGTGCGCCCGGACCTGGGTCTGGCCGTGGCGCGCATGATCGGGCACATCACCTATCTTTCGGACGAGTCCATGCACGTGAAGTTTGGCCGCGAGCTGCGCAAAGGCTCTTTTGCCTTCAACTTCGAGGGCGATTTTCAGGTCGAAAGCTACCTGCATCACCAGGGCAAAAAATTCGTGGAGCGCTTCGACGCCAACGCCTTTCTCTACGTGACCAAGGCCGCGGACTATTTCGATCTTGACCTTGCAAACCCGGACAGCCCGGCCCGCCGCGCCCTGGCCGCGACACAGGCGCGTTTTCAGCTGGTGTCCTTCACCTCCGACTGGCTGTATCCGACCTACCAGAGCCGGCAGATCGTCGATGTGCTCAAGGCCCTGGGCAAGGATGTGAGTTTTTGCGAGATCACCGCGCCTTGGGGGCACGACGCGTTCCTGTTGCCGGACGAGCGGCTTGAAACAGTTGTCAGGGGTTTTCTGGGAGGTTTGCATGGATGCTGAGCAATGCCGGGATCTGCCGGAACTGCGTTTCGACCTGCGCATAGTGGCCTCCTGGATCGAGCCGGGCAGCCGGGTGCTCGATCTTGGCTGCGCCGACGGAAAACTGCTGCGCGTGCTGCGGGACACCAAGGATGTCGTCGGTCTGGGTATCGAGCACGACGAGGACGAGGTGGTGTCGTGCATCGCGCAGGGCCTGTCCGTGATCCACGGGGACATCAACAGGGAGCTGGCCGGGTTTCCCGACAACGCCTTCGACTATGTCGTGGTTTCCCAGACCCTGCAGCAGGCCTATGAACCGACGGCCCTCCTGCAGCAGCTACTTCGGGTCGGCCGCCGGGGCATCGTCAGTTTTCCCAATTTCTGCTGCCTGCCGATCCGGTTGCAGATGGCCTTTTCGGGGCATGTTCCGGTCACGCCCGAGCTGCCCTATCAGTGGTACAACACGCCGAACATCCGGGTGCTGAGCCTTGAGGATTTCAGGGCCTATTCGCGGGCCGTGCCCTTCGCCATCACGCGCTCCCTGGCCGTGAACCCGTCCGGGGATGGAGGCATGCGCGAGGTCCGTTTCTGGCCCAATTTGCTGGCTTCGTACGGAATTTTCATGATAACCGCCGCATAAACAGCTTTTTCCGGCTCGGGTCCGGACAGGAGGAACCATGCAACGATTTGAAACCAAGGCCCTGCACGGTGGCTACACTCCCGACGCCACGGGTTCGCGCGCCGTCCCGGTGCACCGCACTTCGGCCTATCTGTTCAAGGATGCCGGGCATGCGGCCGACCTGTTCGCCCTGCGTCAGGCGGGCAACATCTACACCCGTCTCGGGGGGCCGACCCAGGAGGTCCTGGAGACCCGCCTGGCTCAGCTCGAAGGCGGCAAGGCCGCCCTGGCCCTGGCCTCGGGCACGGCGGCCATCCATTACACGGTCATCAACATCTGCCGCCAGGGCGACGAACTCGTTTCGTCCTCGACCCTCTACGGCGGCACGCACACCATGTTCGCCGCCATCCTGCCCGACGCCGGGATCACTACCCGGTTCGTCGACATCCACAATCCGGATGCCGTGCGCGCGGCCATAAACGAACGCACCCGGCTCATCTTCACCGAAGTCATCGGCAATCCGGCCCTGGACGTGGCCAACATAGAGGCCCTGTCCGCCATTGCCCACGAGCACGGGTTGCCGCTGGTGGTGGACGCGACTTTTACTACTCCCTACCTGTTCCGGCCCCTGGAGTACGGGGCGGACATTGTCGTGCATTCGCTCACCAAATGGATCGGCGGGCACGGCACGGCCATCGGAGGCGCGGTCATCGACGGGGGCGGCTTCGATTGGACCGACCCGAAGTTCGCCCTCTACAACGAGCCGGACTCTTCCTACCACGGCATGCGCTACGCCCATGATCTCGGCGAGATGAATCATCTGGCCTTCATTCTGCGCATGCGCCTGGTGCCGCTCAGAAATCTTGGCGCGTGCCTCTCGCCCGACAACTGCTGGATCTTCCTGCAGGGCCTCGAAACCCTGGCCCTGCGCATGGAGAGGCACAGCGAGAACGCGTTGCAGGTGGCCGAATTTCTGGCCGGGCACCCGAAGGTGTCCTGGGTGCGCTATCCCGGCCTGCCGGGCGACCCTTCCTACGATCTGGCCCGGACCATGTTCCCGCGCGGGTTCGGCGGCATGGTCGTGTTCGGGGTCAAGGGCGGGCTCGAGGCGGGGCGGGATTTCATCGGCCGCCTGGGCATGGTTTCGCATCTGGCCAACGTCGGCGATGCCAAGAGCCTGGCCATCCATCCGGCCAGCACCACCCACTCCCAGCTCTCGGAAGAGGAGCAGGCCGCAGGGGGCATCACCCCGGATCTGGTCCGCTTTTCCGTCGGGATCGAGCACATCGACGACATCCTGGCCGACCTGGATCAGGCGCTGGAATGATCGGAAGGCGCCATTGAGGCAGACGAAGCGAGGTCAAGCGCGAGAGAATCCCGGACAGGGCAAGGGTGCTTGTTTCCGGCGCGTGCGTGTTTCTTTTTGATACAATAGCGGGATTTGATCTGTTCGATTTGGAAACAGGCGTGTCCGCATGCATGGACTTCGCTGGCGCGCGAGGCGTCCGAAATGCGCCGGAAAGTCAGGCGCTGGGCCATGTTTGGAAAAGGGCGCGATTTTGGCCGCATTCTTGTATGATGGGCTAAGGACTTTTGCACGTATGTTCCATCCACCGAACATGGACTTTCAACCCAGAGGAGACTGTATGCCGAAGTACATCATCGAGCGCGAGATCCCCGGCGCGGGCAGCATGTCCGCCGAAACCCTGCAAGGCATTTCCAAGCATTCCTGCGGAGTGCTGCAGGAGATGGGGCCGTCCATCCAGTGGGTCGAGAGCTTCGTGACGCCGGACAAGATCTACTGCGTGTACATCGCCCCCAGTGAGGAGGCCGTGCGCGAGCACGCCACCAAGGGCGGCTTCCCGGCCAACAGCGTGAGCGAAGTCAAGACCATCATCGACCCGACCACGTCCGAGGGATAGGCGCGAGACCGGACGAGAGTTTGAGATTGCAAAAAAATGGCCTGACGGTGTGATGCACCGTCAGGCCATTTTTAGTTCGCTGTCGGTCGCTGCCTCAGCGGATGAGCTGGAGCAGCCCCAGGGATATGGACGGGAAGTTGCTGACAAGGAGCAGCGCCGCCAGTTCGGCCAGGAAGAAGGGGATGATCCTGCGGCTGATGCGTTCCAGGGAGGTGCCGTACTCTCGCACTATGCCCTGGGCCACGAACAGGTTCACCGCCATGGGTGGAGTGATCATGCCGATGGAGGTGTTGACCACGATGATGATGCCCAGATGCAGCGGGTCCAGGCCGATGGTCTTGGCGATGGGCAGCAGGATTGGGGCCATGAGAAGGATGATTGCCTGGGTTTCCAGAAATATGCCCAGGAAGAGGAGCAGGATATTGATCAGGGTCAGGATCAGGAACGGTTCGCTGGTCAGTCCTAGCATCGTCGTGGCGATGAGTTGCGAGATGCGTCCCACGTTGATGAGCCAGGAAAAGGACTGCGAGGTGGCGATGACGAAGAAGACCATGGCCGAGCTGATGCCGGCCTTGACGATGACCGTGCGCAGGGTGCCCAAGTCCATTTCCCGGTATACCAGGACGCTGACCAGCAGGCTGTAGGCCGTGGCCACGGCGCCGGCTTCCGTGGGTGTGAATACTCCGCCGTAAATGCCGCCGAGGATGATGGCGGGCATGATCAGGGCCAGGCTTGCGTCGGCAAAGGCGGTCACGATTTCGCGGCCGGACACGGGGTTTTCCAAAGGGATGTTCAGCTTTGCCGCTACGCCCCACACGCAGGCACATAGAACCAAGGCCAGGAACAGGCCGGGTATGATGCCGGCCAGGAAGAGATCTCCGATGGAAACTCCGGCTACGACGCCGTAGGTGATCATGGGTATGGACGGCGGAATGATGACTCCCAGCGTGCCGCTGGCCGCACAGACGGCGGCGGCGAAATCCGGGGGGTACTTCTTCTTGATCATGGACGGTGCCATGATGCCGCCGATGGCCGCCACGGTGGCCGGGTTGGAGCCGCTGATGGCCCCGAAGAAGGCCGAGGCGACGACGGTGATGAGCCCCAATCCGCCGCGCAGGGAGCCGACCAGGGTCGAGGCCAGGCGCACCAGGCGCCGCGAGATGCCGCCGTGCTCCATGACGCCGCCGGCCAGCATGAAAAAGGGGATGGCCATGAAGGGGAAGGAATCCACTGCCGTGAACATGCGCTGCCCGATGACTATGGGATTGGTCGGCAGGCTGGTGACCAGCATGCCTGCGATGGAGGCGAAGCCGATGCACACGGCGATGGGCACGCCCAGGCAGAGCAGCACGAAGAGGGTCAAAAACATTGCGACGCCCATTTACGCCTCCTTCCCGGACTGTTTCCAGTCGATGACGAAGGCTTCGATGGCCCGCCACGCCATGAGCACCATGCCCAGGGGCACGGCCGCATAAGGGATCCAGATGGGAATCCACAATGAAGGCGAAGTCTGTCCCGAGGACATCTGATTGGCGATGATCCGGGACAGAAACCAGGTAATGACGCCGCAGAAGGTCAAAACGATAAGCAGGCGCAGGATCTTGAAAAAGGCTACGACAGCCGGGTGGGTGAACTGATCGGTGATGAAGGTCACGCCGATGTGCGCGCCGCGTTTCATGGCCAGGGACATGCCGATGTAGGCTAGGTAAACCATGATGTACCGGGCCAGTTCCTCGCCCCAGAACATGGGGAAAAGCCCGGTGTAGCGGGCCAGGGTGGCCAGCAGGACCACCACGACCATGGCCGGCAGCAGCACCAGCATGGCGTATTCCTCGATGTTGTCCAGGATGTTGCGCACGCGGACCTCCTTGTTGTGGAAAAATGGGGAGCGGCCGAAGACCGCTCCCCCGCATGTTACTTCTGAGCGTCGATGAGGCTCTGGATGGCGTCCTTGCCGATGGTTCCCTCGAACTCCTTGTAGACGGAGGCGACGGCTTCCTTCCAGACCTTCTTGTCGGGCTCGGTCACGTTCATGCCGCGGGACTTGAGGGTCTCGGCCAGCTTCGTGTCCATCTCGCGGCTGTAGTTGCGCTCCCAGTCGCGGGCTTCGGCGGCGGCTTCCATGAAGATTGCGCGCTGCGCTTCGGTCAGCTTTTCTTCCCACACGGTCTTGTTGATCAGCAGAATGGCTGGGGAATAGAAGTGGCCGGAAAGGGCCAGCTGGTTCTGGACTTCATAGAACTTGGAGGTCTCGATGATGACCAGGGGGTTCTCCTGACCGTCCACGGTTTTCTGCTGCATTGCGGTGAACAGTTCGCCGAAGGGCATGGGCGTGGGGTAGGCGCCAAGCGCACGGAACGTGGCCAGGTGCACCGGGTTTTCCATCAGGCGGATCTTGAGGCCCTTGGCGTCCTCTGGGTTGACCACGGGGCGCTGGGAGTTGGTCAGGTGGCGGAATCCGTTTTCCCAGATGGACAGGCCGACGATGTTCTGGCCCAACAGGGAGTCGAGGATACGCTTGCCTTCGGGGCCGTCCATCCAGGCATAGGCCTTTTCACGGTCCTGGATGATGAAGGGCAAGTCGAAGATCATGAAATCCTTGGTGAAGTTGCCCAGGGGGCCGGTGGAACTGAGCGTCATTTCCAGGGTTCCCAGGGACACTCCTTCCACGGCGTCGCGCTCGGAGCCGAGCTGCGCGGAGTGATAGATTTCCAGGCTCAAATCGCCGTTGGTGCGCTCCTTGAGCAGCTTGTCCAGCATCTCCAAGCCCTTGTAGTAGTGCGAAGACGGATCAAGGGTGATGGACACCCGCAGCACCATTTTCTCGGCCTGGACGGGCGCTGCGAACAGAACGCAGACGATGGCCGCCAGGGCCCAACACATTGCCTTTTTCATCATGACTCCTCCGTGAAGTATCGCTTGACGCGGGGTTATATACGCCACGCCCCGACATGGGGCGGACAAGGCTCGCTTGCGGGGCGATTAGCCCAGGTTCTTCCGGAAACGCGGCGCGTAGAGGGTGGCCAGCCGGATGGCCTCCACCATGCTCACGCTGCTGGCCTGTCCCTTGCCCGCGATGTCGAAGGCCGTGCCGTGGTCCACGGACGTGCGCAGGAAGGGCATGCCCAGGGTCAGGGAAATGGTCCGCTCAAAATCGACCATCTTGGTCGCAATGTGCCCCTGGTCGTGGTAGAGCGACAGGACCGCGTCCCACGCACCCTTGAGGGCGAAATGGAAGACCGAGTCGGCGGGCCGGGGGCCGTCCACGCGGTAGCCCTCGGCCTGGGCCTGGGCGATGGCCGGCTCCATCTCGCGCACCTCTTCGTCGCCGAAGAGGCCGTGTTCGCCGCAGTGCGGGTTCAGGCCGGCCACGGCCAGGGACGGGTCGTCCACGCCCAGGAGCTTCAGGGCGTCAGTGCAGCGTTTGATGTAGTTGTAAAGGCGCTCCCGGGTTACGGCCTTGCAGGCGTCGGCCAGGGATAGGTGGCGGGTCAGAAAGAAGACGCGCAGGTCGTGCACCTGGAACATGGTCAGGGGGTCGGTGCTGCCGCTCAGGTCGGCCAGGATCTCGGTGTGGCCGATGTAGTCGATATGTGCGGCCTTGAGGGCTTCCTTGTTGATGGGCGTGGTGGCCAGGGCGTCCACGCGGCCGTCCATGGCCAGCTTCACGGACAGGGCGATGCAGTCGAAGGCGGCCTGCCCGCACATGGCCTGGACCTGGCCGTAGCGCAGGGCGCCGAGGTCCACGTTGTCCAGATGGATCAGGTTGACGACGCCCTCACGGACATCGGAGCAGGACTCGTCGATGCGGTGCAGGGGCGGTTCGACGCCCATGAGCCTGGCGGCTTGGCGCAGTGTTGGTTCGTGGCCTATGACGACAAGCCGGGCGTTTTCGAGGATGCCCGGAGAAACGGCTGCCGTGGCGATGATTTCAGGGCCGATGCCGGCCGGATCGCCCATTGGAACGCAAATGACTGGTTTCGACATTATATGACCTCTATGTGGTTGTGAGTTTGGTTCGGGTGGAAATTTTGGTTTTGAGGTATCGCACGCATTGCACAAGGCTCTGGGTATCCCCAACAAATCCGCCTTTGGTGACGATGGGCAGATCGTGGCAGGAGCCTTGAACCAAGCGGCCGTATACGGCCAGCGGCAATACCTCGTCGCGTACGCTGAAGCCTACTGCGCCCAGATGGCGGGCGACGGACAATGTCACCTCGCCGCCGGAGGTGTACAGACCACCGATACGCGAGTTCGAGTCGCCCAGCAGAGTGGCGCTGATTTCGGCCAGGCCGGAGTTAATGCGGCTGGACACTTCGTGCAGGGTCAGACGGCTTTGTTTGGCGAGTTCATTCAGCACATAAACGTCTTCGCGGCGCTCCACCGTGTACACGCCCAGGACCTGCGCCGTGTCGGCGTGGTCGAGAAGGAAGCGTACGGCGCGTGAAATTTCTTCGGCACGGGTCTCTTCGAGGATGAGCCTGCGGCAGTCGATTCGCGTCAGAGCGCAGGGCTCGGCCAGGCGCAGGGCCTCGATCTGGCGGCAGGTCAGGTCCGAGGCGCTGCCGATGGTCAGCAGCACGGCGTCCTCCAGGGTGCGCCGGGTGCCGACCCCGCGCGCTTCGGCCAGGGCCGAGGTGAAGGGTCCGGGGTCTGCGGAGAGGATGGGAAAGTCGAGTTGTGCCAAGCCTGCGGCGATGGTCGCGATGTCAGCGTCGGTCACGGCATCGGCCACGAGGATGCGTGCGCCTTCGCTGCGCCTGGTAATGACGGCGTGAGCGATGGCGTCTGGTCCGGCCATGACCGTGGACAGATCCAGGCGGTTGATGGGCAGGGCGGTCTGCTCCGCGATGATGCTTGCCGGCCTGGAGGAGTGCACGGGCGTGGCAGGATCGTTGGCGATGGCCGTCTTTTCCAGCGGCACGCCGTTGACGATGAGATAGCCGCCCACGGCAATGCGCCCAGAGGCTGGAAAGACCGGGACCACCACGGCCAGGGCTTCGTCGCCCATGGCTTCGAGGGCCGCCTCGATCTCGGCGCCGACGTTGCCGCGCAGGGTGCTGTCGATGCGCTTTGTGACTACCTTGGGCCGTAGGGGCATGAACGCGGAAACGGCGGCGTGTACGGCCTCGCGGGCTGCGGAGGCCGGAATCAGGCGGCTGTCCGTGCTGACGCAGATCGCGTCGAATTCTGTGGAACGAATGGACATGAAACCTTCCAGCCCCAGGCTGGTCAGGACTTTCAGTCCCTTGCCGGCGAGTAGGGCGCCCGCCGCATTGGCGCCGGTCAGATCGTCGGCGATGATGGCCACTTCGCACATATTTCCTCCGCCTTCAGTTTCCGGACCCGAAATTCACTCCGTCGGCCAGTCGCAGTTTTGCTCCGGCGGCACTGACGGCTTCACGGTGTTCTCCAGCCAGCTCCGCGTCCGTGACAATACAGGAAAAATCTGCCAGCCCGGCCACGCGCCAGGTGCTGTACACGCCGTATTTGCTTGAGTCGGCTAGCAGGATCCTCTGTTCGGCGCTTTGCATCATGCGCCGCTTGAGGTGCTGCTTGACGGCCGTGGTCGTGGCCACGCCGTGAGCGGCGTCCCAGACGTTGGTTCCGATGAAGGCCTGGGCCGCGTTGACCGAGGCCAGAAAGGACATGGCCGCCTCGCCGACGTGGGCACCGGTGATGCGTTCGACGAAGCCGCCTGTGGTGTGCACGGTGACGGTGGGGGACTGGGACAGGATGAGGGCGATCTGCAGGTCGGTGGTGACGACGGTGAGATGGCGGTTGCGCAGGAGGAGGGCGAGTTCGAGGGTCGTGGTCCCGGCGTCGAGGATGATGCAGCTGTTGTCCTCGACCATTTTCTCGGCAATCCGGGCGATGGCGCGCTTGGCCCCCAGGCAGGACACCTTCTTGCTCTCGTAGGGCAGGTCCTCGTGCAGGAAGCTCGGGGGCACCGCCCCGCCGTGGGTTACCTGGATTCGGCGTTGCTCCTCCAGGAGGCGCAGGTCCCGGCGGATGGTCATGGCCGAGACGCCGTACTGGCGGGCCAGGGCTTCGGTGTTGGCGCTGCCCTGGGTCAGGATGTGTTCCAGGATGTGTTTGCGGCGGTCGGCTGGCAACATGGCGGTATTCTCCGTGAGTGTGCCTTGTTATTTTTTGTTCAATTTTCATACGAAAATGTTTCTGTCAATACGAATATAACAAAAAATAACATAATTCTAACAAAAAATAACATCTGTCTGGAATCAAAGGACTGCCCGCCGTTTTCATCGGGATTTTCGCGACATGACAGTCACCGCGAAGCGTCATGACACCGGGGATGGGCGCTTTCCTGGCTCAAAACCGGGAAAGGCGGCCCGGCAACGCCCGGGTTCGAATGTAAATTACGGTAAAATTTCACTCAGCCGCCTCAAGTTTGCGTCCCATCCGCCGATTCCATCTCAAGCAGGAGGTAACATGGACATCACATTCATTCTTTCCCAGGCCACGCAGGCCACGGCCGGGACGGGCGTTGAATCGTCATCGAAGGCATCGGCCGTAGCCGTCTCTTCCGGAGGCGATGCGGTCACGATTTCGGAGGAGGGCCAGGCCCTGGCGGCGGCCATGACCGCCTCAGGTCAAGCCTATACGTCGGAAACTGCGGATTCCGGGGAATCGGAAGACGGTTCCTCCAGTTCGTCCACGCTGGAGACGCTGAAAAAGCTCATCGAGCAACTGGAAAAGGAGATCGAGGAGATCGAGGCGTCGGAACTGTCTGAAGAGGAGAAGGATAGTAAATTGAGCTCACTGCGCACTGCCTTGGTCCAGACCCAACTCGAATACGCCCAGGCCTTGCAGGAGGAAAACGGGACGGCCGGCGGAACGCTGCTGTCCGCTCTCGGCTCCAAGGCGGAAGGCTTTGCCGGCAGTCTGACCTGACCCTGGCGTCTACGGATTTCCGGCCATGAAGATTATTCTGCGCGAAAATCAGTCGCCCCGCCCATGACAGCCGCAAGGCCATCAGCGTACAGCCTTTCCCGGGCGCGATTCACGATTCCGCCAGCAGATTGACGATGAGCCGAATGAGCAGGTCCTTGTTCCTCGGGAGGCTTTCGGCCACGAGCAGGGCCAGGGCGGTCAGGGCCGTGTCGCCCATGCGCAGGGCCATTTCCTCCTGCTGCAGGTAGAGCAGGAACAGGAAGGAGCCGATGCGCTTGTTGCCGTCTGCGAAGGGGTGGTCTTTGATGACGAAATACAGGAGGTGGGCGGCCTTTTCCTCCCGGCTGGCGTACAAGGCCTCTCCGAACATGGTCTGCTCGATGTTGCCGAGGATGCCGGGCAGGGCACCGTCACGCTCCTGCCCGAAAAGCTGGGTGGCCTCACCCCTCGCGAACAGATCGGCCTTCAGCCCCGCGATGGCGGCCCTGGCCCTGTCGCACTCCAGAACGCCCCGGGCAGGGCTGCATCCCTCGGGCATGGGCACCCGGTCTTCATCGTATTGCAGGAGCAGCCGCCAGGTCTTGGCATATCGCGCGATCAGGGCGACCACGGCCTGGCCGGTGTCGTCCACCAGCGCGTTGGCCGCAAGGGTCCGCGACATGAGGTCGAGGGCGGCCTGCGCCTCTTCCAGCCCGCGTTCGCCAAGCCGCTGGCGGTTCAGGGAATACCCTTTGAGCAGATGGTCCTTGAGCACGGACGAGGCCCATTGCCGGAAGCGCACGCCTTGAGGGGATTTGACCCGGTATCCGACGGAAATGATGACATCAAGATTGTAATGCTCGGTTTGGTATTTTTTTCCATCTGCCGCAGTTTGTGCAAAAAGTGCACATACTGCTTGTCTGTCCAGCTCTCCGTCCTGGAAAACGTTGCGGACATGTCGGGTGATGACGGACCGTTCCCGGCCAAAAAGTTCCGCCATCTGGGCCTGGGTCAGCCACACGGTCTCTCCGTCCAGCGTGACCTGCACCGCCGTGGTCGCTTCAGGGTCTTCGTAAATGATGATTTCTGTCATGGGCCAATCTCCGTGTAAGGTAGTCATGGGGTGACGTTCGAATTTTAGATCGCTGAATTGTTTTGAGAAGTTCCGCGTGCTGCCGTGGCGTGCTGCAAGTTTTCGGAGTCATGGCGTGGACCGGCTGGAATTTGGAATCCAATTCCTCGTGCTGAAGTGCCAGGCCCTCTGAAGTGTCATAATGGCTTGGTATCATGGCGTAACGTGATCCTCAATACAGCCTGGTAAGCAAGGTGGATACGTGCAGATCACTACCAGAGTACAAACAGCGCTACGCTTTCTCCCACCTCCATCCCGCCATCTCCATTTCCCCCTGGCGGGGATGGACGCGCGGCGCGGCCACATGTAGGACTATTTAATGAAATCACAGATCATTTCAGGGGGAAACATGGCTTTGAAACGTGTGGGAATTCTGACCGGCGGGGGAGACTGCTCCGGGCTCAACGCCGTGATCCGGGCCGTGACCCGGACAGCCATCATCCAGTACGGGGCCGAGGTGGTGGGCCTGGAGGACGGCTTCGACGGTCTTGTCTTCAATCGGACCATGCCACTGACCACCAGAAGCACCAAGGACATCCTGACCCTGGGCGGAACGATCCTCGGGACCACCAACAAGGGCAACCCCTTCGCCTACCGCGAGTTCGACGACAGGGGTGAGATCGTGGTCCGTGACCTCTCGGCCCAGGCCATGGCGACCTTCCGCTCCCTGGAGTTGGACTGTCTCTTCGTGGTCGGCGGCGAGGGTACCCTGGAGCTGGGATACAAGTTCCAGCAGATGGGCATGCCCGTGGTCGGCATACCGAAGACCATAGACAACGACCTTTTCGGCACGGACTACACCTTCGGCTTCCAGACCGCCGTGCAGGTGGCCTGCGACGCCATGGACCGGCTGCACACCACGGGCCGCAGCCACGACCGGGTCATGATCCTTGAAGTCATGGGCCGCAATGCAGGATGGATTGCCCTGGAGGCGGGCCTTGCCGGGGGAGCGCACATCATCCTCATTCCGGAGATTCCCTACAACCTGGACAATGTCGTGACCAAGATCCGGCATCGCATTCGCGGCAAGAGCCCGTTCAGCATCATCATGGTGGCCGAGGGCGCCAGGGAGGAGGGCGGCGAACGCATCACCCAGGGCACGGCCGGGACCAGACTGCAGGGCGTGGAGCAGCTGGGCGGCATCGGATTCCATCTGGCCAACCAGATTCGCGAACGCATTCCGCTGGAAGTACGCACCACGGTGCTGGGCCATATCCAGCGCGGCGGCTCTCCCACGGCCTTCGACCGGGTGCTGGGCACTCGGCTGGGCGCGGCGGCGGTGGACGCGGCCGCGCGCGGGGATTTCGGCACCATGGTGGCCCTCAAAACCCCGGACATCGTGCTGGTGCCCCTCTCGGAACTGGCCGGATTGTGCCGCACCGTGCCCGTGGACCATCAGCTCCTCCGCGCGGCCGAGGCCACGGGCGTAAACCTGGGGCGCGGGGCCATGTAGCGGGCCATCGCCGACAAGGAGGACATCATGACCGGCAAGACAGACCCCCGTGTCCTTTTCGCTGCGGAACGTACCCTCTTCGCCTGGAACCGGACAGGCATCTCCCTCATGGCCTTCGGCTTCGTGGTCGAGCGCTTCGGCCTCTACATGCAACTCCTCGGCGTGCAGGGCGTGCTCGGGGCCCAGCGTCACCTGTCCTTCGTCGGCGGCATCGGGTTCATTCTCCTGGGCGCCTTCATCGAGATCTATTCGGTGCTGCAGCACAGGCACTTCCTGGACACGCTGCACGAGATGGACATCCCCGCTGGCTACAACACCAAGGCCGCCATGGCCATCAACGCCGTGGTGGGGTTCATGGGTGTCATGCTGTGTCTGTATCTCGTGCTCGGTGTGCTCTGAAGTGGTCTCCTAAACCGGGAATTTGCGCACCAGGTATTCCATGAACCGCGATTTGACCTGATCCGTGGCCATGATCTGCTTCACGGGCGGCAGTTTCAGGATGACGCCCAGCACGGCGGCCAGGGCGCGGTGGTTCCAGAGTACGCGATTGTCGAAGAAGAGGTGCTGGAGCTTGCCGCGCTCCAGGGCCATGACCACGGTGCGGTGCACGGAATTGAGTGGGGTGATGACCCGCTTCTCCCTGGATTTGAGCAGCAGGGCATTTTCCGGACAGGCGCGTACGCAGACGCCGCAGCCCAGACAGATGTTTTCGTCCACGCGGGCTTTTTTGCGTTTCGGCTGCTTCGGGTCGTTGGCCGAGACGATGCTCATGGCTTCGACCGGACAGGCGGCCGCGCACTTGCCGCAGCCGTTGCAGGCGCTCTCGTCCACAACGGGCAGGAAGTTGGTGGTATGCACGGGGTGGAGGTTGCCGAACTTGCGGGCCGCGATCATGGCCTCGCAGCAGCACCCGCAGCAGTTGCAGATGAAGTTGACCCGCTCGCGCACGTTCTCCCCGAACTGAACCAGCCCGTGCTCCTGGGCCTGGTCCAGGAGGTCCAGGCACTCGGCAGTGTCCACGGGCCGGGCGTGGCCGTGACGGGCCAGGGCGGCGGCCGAGGTGTTGAAGGTCATGCAGATGTCCTTGGGGGCTTCGCAGTCGCGGCCTACATGCTCCATCTTGTGCCTGCAGTAGCAGGTGCTGATGGCCCGGTGGCTGGCCGTGCGGATGACCTCGCTGGCCCGCTCGTAATCCAGCACGTGCACGGCGTTCTCGCGTGAGAGCATGGGTTCCTGCACGAAGACGCGGCCAAGCTGGGTCTCGCCGTCCACGAACAGGGCCTTGATGAAGTCTTCCTCCACGTTCAGGTACTGGTAGAAGAGTTCGCCCAGGGCCTTCTGGTCGATGTCGCCGCGCGTGCGCATCATGGAAAATTCGAAGAATCCGGCCATGGGCGGCGGCAGGACATAGGTCGTCTGCCCGTCCTCTCCTTCGATGTCCACGAGCATGGCCCGTCCGGCCAGGTCATCCAGAATGTTCCGGGTCCGGGCCAGATCCATTTTCCAGATTTCGGCGGCCTTTTCCGCCATGAAGGGCTTGATGGGCAGCACGGCGATGAGTTCGGCTTCACGCTCAGAGAAAAGTATCTTCAGGATCCTGTACAGGGACTCGGAGGGTGGAGCGCCCTGGGGGCAGCGGTTCAGCCGGTCGGTCAGTTCGGAATAGCCTGAGCGGTGCGAATGATGAGACATTTCTCCTCCTTCTCTTTTTTGGGAGGATCATAGGCCTGTCCTGGACGTGAATAAAGGAAAAATGTGGCGATTGTGGCCTTTAAATGCCAAGGCCGCCTGGAAAACGAGCGTCAGCGGATTTTTGCATCAGGTCCCGTCTCTTGTGACTTTGCCGCTTGTGTCATACAATTTGCGTTATGTTTTCCAATTCATTTAAAATAATACTCTTTTTTCTCTGTATGTGCATGCCCTTCGAGGCCGGAGCGACAACTCGCGATGAAGTGATCTGGATGCACGCCGATTTTCCGCCCCTGCGCATCATCGACGGCCCGTACGCGGGGCAGGGGATTTCGGACATGATCCACGAACTGATGGGCCGGGAACTACCCGATCTCAGGCACTCCGTAATCACCGCCAACCTGAGCCGAACCCTGAACTGGATGGAGAGTGGGCGAAACGTTCTGGCTGTGGGAATCATTCCAAATCCGCAGCGCGATCGGGTCATGCAATATTCCGTTCCCTGCGTGCTGGTGCCGCCGGTCTGCCTTGTGGTCAGAGCCGGGGAACAGGAAGCCCTGGGCCTTGGAGGGCACGTCAGCCTGCGCGATTTCATTGCCCGCAAGCGCCTGGGCGTGGCGGCGGCCAGGTCTTACGGTCCGGAGCTTGATTCCGTCCTGCTTTCGTCGCCCGATCTGTCTCGCGTAGTCGTCACCAAGGGCTCGAATCTTTTTGAAAGCTTGCTTGAGATGCTTCTTCTCGGGCGGGTGGACGGGGTGCTCGCCTACCCTTTCGAGGCGGTGTACGGCGCACGGATGAAGGGCAAGGAGGATATGATCTCCATAGCCCCGCTGCGAGAGAGCATGGTCCCCGTGCAGGGGCGCATAGCTGCTCCCCGCACAGCTTGGGGCACGGCCATGATCGGGCGAGTCAATGAGATCCTGCTCCGGCATCGGGGTTCGAATGGATACAGACAGGCCTTTGAGCGCTGGCTGGCGCCCGGGATCATCGAGGATTATAGAATCATGTATGACGATTTCTTGATGTCGCGCTGAGCGTGAGCGCCTTTCGGGTTTTCTAGTACCAGTACCCCCACCAGCCGCCCCGGGGGTGTTGGCGAACTCGGATATGCGGAAATTCGGGTGGTTCGAAGGCATAGCCGTCGGACCAGGGGGCGTGACGACCGCGTTGCAGGTCCAGGAGACGCTGGACGCGTTCCCGCGTGGTCGGGTGGGTGCGCAGCCATGACGGTTCGGGCAGGCCTTGTCCGGGAAAGAATATGCGGCGCAGAAAGCCGTTTTCGATTTTTTCCAGCTTGACCAGGGCGGAGGCCATGCCTTGCGGGTCGTCAGTCAGCTGGGCCGCTGTCAGATCCGCATCGAATTCGCGGGTGCGGGAGAGTCCGAGCTGGGCGAGCAGGTTCACTTGCGGGGCCAGCGCCAGCAGAATGAGCGGCCACCAGTGCACTTCTCCGCCGGCCAGGGCCTGGGGCAGGGACAGAACGATGAGGACGAGGCCCACGAAGCTCATGGCCGAGGTGAGACGCGAAATGACGTCGGCCAGGCTCATGACGAACAGGTCGCCATGGGCGATGTGCGCGGTCTCGTGAGCCAGGACGGCCACGAGTTCGCGCGGCGAGAGGGTGCGCAGCAGGCCGTCGGTCACGGCGACGGCCGAGGCGTCCCGGCGGCCCACGGCGAAGGCGTTGACCATGGGGCTCGGCACCCACCACAGGCTTGGCGCGGCCGGCAGTCCGGCCCGGGCGGCCAGGGCGGCCAGGGCCTGGTGGTATTCGGGGGCCTGGGCCGGAGAAACGGGCCTGGCTCCGTACATCTTGAGCACCCAGCGGGCCGAGAGCTGCGGCGAGAAGAGCAGCAGGAAGGCGCCCCAGACAAGAAGGAACCACAGCCCGTCGGGCCCCCAGAGCATCCAGCCGACAAAACCTGCGTAGCCCGTCATGAGGCCAAGCAGAAGCAGGGTCTGCAGGCGGTTCAGGCCGCGGTGGGAAGAGAAGCGTATAGGGTCGATGGCTGTCTGGTGCATGTCCGGCTCCGGTGACTTTGGTTGCATGGCGAAAAATGCCGACCGCCCTCAAATAAGCACGATCCTCCGCCGGGCAACACGCGGCGGCCCTGGACGCGCCGGGGTCGGTACGCATTGGTCCGGATCATGCGACCTGGATCACGACCTTACCCACGGCCCGTCCGCTGTCCAGGAAATCATGGGCCTTTGCGATGTCCTCCAGGGAAAAAGTCCTGTCCAGATGCGGCCTGAGCTTGCCGCCGTGTGCAAGGGCGGCGGCCTGAGCCATGATCTCGCCGTGGCGTTCGCGGCCCTGGCCGGTGATGAGTGGCAGGAGCATGAAGACCACCGACAGAGTCAGGGCCTTGGCGTGCAGGGGGGACAGGTCGTGGGTAGAGCGGGTGTTGGTGGAGACGACCACCCCGCCCGGCCCGGCCGCCAGGAACGACGCGTCGAGGTTGGTTCCGCCCACGGTGTCGAAGACGACGTCGAAGCCGCGCCTGCCGGTAAGTCTTGCGACATACTCCTCGGGCTTCTCCTCGCGGTAGTTGATGATCTCGTCCGCGCCCAGGGACCGGGCCAGCTCGCCCTTAGTCGCCGAGGACACGGTCGCGGCCACGCGCGCTCCGCAGGATTTGGCCAGCTGCACGGCCACATGTCCCACCCCGCCCGTGCCTGCATGGATCAGTACGAACTGTCCGGCTTTGATCCGGGCCCGGTCGAAGAGCGCGTCCCAGGCCGTGATGGTCACCAGCGGCAGCGCCGCCGCCTGCGTCATGGTCAGGTTCGCCGGTTTGAGGGCCATCAGCCTCGCGTCGGCCAGCATGTATTCAGCCAGGGCGCCGGGCATGTCCGCAAGGCCTCCCGCGCAGCCGAAGACCTCATCGCCGGGCCTAAAGCCGCTCACGCCTTCGCCCACGGCCTCGACCGTCCCGGCCACGTCCATGCCCAGAATGGCGGGCAGCGCCGGGGCGAAGACCGGTTTCATCTTCCGGATCTTGATATCGATGGGATTCACGCTGGTCGCGGCCACGCGCACCAGCACATGACCGGGTTTGACTGCGGGAACGTCGGTATCCGCCAGTCGAAAATCGGGCGTATCCCCGTATGTTTGCAAGAGTTGCGCTTTCATGTTTTCCTCCATGGAACGTGTTGAGGAGACACTACCTCCAAGAGCGGGTTTGATGAACTGAAATTTTTGTTTTCACGGGAATCCGCATTTTTGATGCGTCATGAAATTGTGCTTCAGGCGGACCACACCGGAATTGTTTGTTTCCGGTGGACGCTCGCGGTCAGTGCAGCCGGGCCAGCAGAAATCCGAGCCCCAGGGCCAGGGCGATCCAGATCAATGTCTTGCATGCCGAAGTCGCGCTGCCCGCGAAGCATTGCGCTTCGGGTCGGGTCAGGATGCTGTCTTCGGGGATCAGGAAATAGCGCAGAATGCCTGCCAGTCGAGTCATGTCCATGAGGTCCTCCTTGGTTGATGCGTGCTGAGGTACCACCGGACATTGTTTTCAATCCAATGTGATTATGTGATGATGCCGTTCTGATTTCGTTATGGAGAAAACATGGATTTGCACCATCTGCGGACTTTTGTGGCCGTGGCTGAAGAGAATAATCTGACCCGCGCGGCCGAGCGCCTTTTTGTCAGTCAGCCGGCGGTCAGCAGCCACATCAAGGCGCTGGAGGGGGAGCTTGGCGTTGTTCTCTTTCATCGCACGCCCAAAGGCATGATCCTGTCCCGGGAAGGCGAGAAACTTCTGGGCCGCGTCCGGCGCATCCTCGATGATGCCGAGTCGCTGCTCGGCGCGGCCAGGAACATGAGCGGCGATTTGAACGGCCAGATTACCCTCGGTATCAACACGGACTCGGTCTTCATTCGGCTGGTCGAGATTTCGGCGCTGATGCGTAGGGATTATCCGGGCATCACCATGTCCCTGGTCAATTCCAATTCCTGGGAGATCGTGCGCGATGTGCGTCGGGGTGTGCTGGATGCGGGATTCGCGTATGGCGAGATTTCGGAAGAGGGCCTGCTGGCGACGGTCTTGGCCCGGGTTCCCTTTCGCGTCGTGGGTCCGGCCGCATGGGCCGCGCGGCTGGAGAGCGCCGGATGGCCGGAGATCGCGGCCATGCCCTGGGTCTGGATGGCCCATAATTGTCCTTTCCTGGACATCCTGGACCGAAAATTCTCCGAGTTTGGGCAGCACCCGCAGAAACGCATCGAGGCCGATCACGAGAGCATTCTGCGCGCCCTGGTCCTTGCCGGAGAAGGCGTGACCCTCATGCGCGAGGACGAGGCGCTTGTCGGCCGGGAGCGCGGGCAGTTCGCCGTCTGGCCAGGAGAACGGCTGGGCCTGCCATTGTCCTTTGTGTGCCGGGAAGCCAGGAAGGTCGAGCCTGTTTTGGGGGCCGTGCGGGATGTTGTGGCGTCGGTTTGGGAATGCGCCAGTTGTCCCTAAGGCCTGTCCAAGGGGGAATACCGGCCCCCCCCCCTTCGTCGCAGCTTAGAGAGCGTCTGTGGACGATGTCAGCGTCACTCGCGGGGCCAGGCCGTTTAAGGCGATGTTGTGAATCATTTCGCTGACCGTGGTGCAGCAGTCCGCCAAGATGGAGATCTTGTATTTTTCCGCCGACTTTGAAAGTGCAGTGTGCGTAACGCAGTTCTGGGTCATCATCCCGCACAAGAGTATTTCCTCGATCTTTTCCTCATCAAGCATATTTTCAAGATTGGTCTCAAGAAAGCTGTCCGCGAATTTTTTGATGACGATTTTTGCGTCTTGCGCGACTTCAAGAATGCTGGGATGCAAGGCGACGCCATGCGTTCCCGCATTGAAGAAGGGCGCGGCTCCTGCTTTGCCGCTTGCGACGTGCTGAACGAGGATGACCGGGATGTCGTTTGAGATTGCCTTTTTGATGGCATTCTGAACGTTGGTCAGCGTGGTTTCGGTGTTCCACAGGGGAAATTTTCCTTCGGGAAAGTAGTCGTTTTGCAGGTCGATGACGACGAGCGCGCGATTTGCTTTTTTCATGTTTGACTCCTTGATGCGTATTTATTGTCGCTCTACCAAACAAAAGCTTTCCCGCAACTGTGCGGGAAAGCTTTTGTTATCCGCGTTTCGGGGCCGCCGATTATTCCTCGCCGTCCTTCAGATACATTTCGCGCATGGTCACCTTGCTGATCTTGCCGACGCTGGTCTTGGCGATGGCCTCGACCAGGCGGGCCTTGAGCAGGATGGCTTCCTTGGGCAGCACGCCTTTGTCCACGAAGCTCTTTACATGCTGGGCGATCTCCTTTTCTTGCGGGGTCGCGCCTTTCTTCGGCACGACCAGGGCCAGCGGAGTCTCGCCCCAGCGCAGGTCCGGCTTGCCGATGACAGCAGCCTCGGCCACGTCCGGGTGTTGAAGGATGATGTCTTCGAGTTCCAGCGAACTGATCCATTCCCCGCCGACCTTGATCACGTCCTTGGTGCGATCCGTGATGCGCAGGCTGCCTTCGGCACTGCGGCAGGCCACGTCGCCCGTGTTCAGCCAGCCGTCGGTCCACAGCTTTTTCGAATTGCTCTCGTCCTTGAGGTAGGACGCCGTGAGCCAGGGCGCGCGAACCTGCAGGGCGCCGGGGGTCTTGTCGTCACTTGGCACTTCTGCCCCGTTGTCGTCCACCAGACGCAGCCGGACCATGGGCAGGGCCTTGCCCGTCCGTGTTCGCAGCGCGATCTGGGTTTCGCGATCGAGTTGCAGTTCCGCGTCCGAGAGATGGGCCAGGCTCAGGATGGGGCAGGTCTCGGACATGCCGTAGCCGGTGAAGACGTCGACACCACGGTCCAGGGCCGCCGCGCAGATGGCCTTGGGCATGGCCGCGCCGCCAATGACCACTTTCCAGCCCGACAGGTCGAACTTCGCGCATTTGGGGTCCGAGAGGAGCATGTGCAGGATGGTCGGCACGCAGTGGCTGAAGGTGACCTTCTCCGTGGCGATGAGCCGCGCCAGGACTTCGGGGATGTATCTGCCCGGATAGACCTGCTTCACCCCGAGCATGGTGGCCATGTACGGAATGCCCCAGGCATGGACATGGAACATGGGCGTTATGGGCATGTACACGTCTTCGCGGTGAAAGCGGCCCTGGGTGGCGTTGGATCCCAGCGCCGCGACTCCGGCCAGGGTGTGCAGGACAAGCTGGCGGTGACTGAAGAACACGCCCTTGGGCAGGCCCGTGGTGCCCGTGGTGTAGAAGGTCGTGGCCCGGGTGTTCTCGTCGAAGTCCGGGAAGTCTTCCAGGGGCTCGGACGCGGCCAGCAGCGCCTCGTATTCGCCAGCCAGGGGCAGCGAGGTGGCCGGAGTCTCCTCCGTGTCCGAGAGCAGGATGAACTTTTCCACGGTGTCCAGGCGGCCCCGGATTTGCTCCAGCAGGGGCAGGAAGTCGGAATTGACGAGAATGACGTCATCCTCGGCGTGGCCGATGGTGTAGACCATCTGTTCGGGCGAGAGACGGATGTTGATGGTGTGCAGGACAGCGCCGATCATGGGAATGGCGAAGTAGCATTCCAGGTAGCGGTGGCTGTCGTAGTCCATGACGGCCACGGTGTCGCCGGGTTTCACGCCTTGGGCAGTGAGCATGGCGGCCAGGCGCGCCACGCGCTCCCGGAACTGCGCATAGGTGAAGCGCAGGGTTCCGGCATATGTGATCTCCTGATCGGGATTGTCCTGCAGGGGGGCCTGGAGGATGTTCTTGATGAGGAGTTGCTGATTCTGGTTCATGGATATCCTTCTGAGCTGTGTTGTTATGAAGAGAGATGTGTTCGCTACATGCCCGCTATGGGCAGTGCGTGAAGGTTCTCCCCGAAGGGAACGGTTTCGGGGCCGAGGTGCAGGACTATTCCGCGCAGAAATTTTTCGGGGCAGGACTGGGCCAGAAGGCGCAACCCTTTGAAGTCGGATGACGCAGGCGTGGCGGAAGCCTTGATTTCCACTCCGACAATGCGGCCGGACGGGTCTTCCAGGATGAGGTCGACTTCCTGGCCCGTGTGGGACCTGAAATGGCTCAATGTCGCCCTGGTTTCAGACCATGTCGCGTGCTTGGCCATCTCGCAAACGACATGGTTCTCCAGGAGATGTCCGAAAGCCTGGCGATCGAGGGTGAAACGGTCGGAGTTCAGCCCGGCCAGATGGGCGGCCAGGCCCGTGTCGGTGAATATGAGCTTGGACGCCTTGGTGACCCGCTTGCCGATGTTCACGGCCCATGCAGGCAATTCGCGGATGAGGAACGTGGCTTCCAGCAGGGCCATGTAGCGCTTGAGCGTGGTCTGGGGGATGGTCAGGCCGCGGGAGATGTCGGCATAGGACAGAAGCTGGCCGGTGCGCGAGGCCAGGAGCTGGAGCAGACGAGGCATGGCCGCGAGGTCCTGGATGCTCGAAAGGTCGCGTATGTCCCGTTCGACAATGGTGGTTACGTATGCGGAAAACCAGGCCTGCCTGCGTCTCTCGGTGCTTCGGGCCAAGGCTTCGGGGTATCCGCCCGTGAGCACGGCGCTCATGACGTCGGTATCCGTCGGTGCGGGCCAGGCCAACTCCGGGGTGAACAGGGCATCCACGAGATTGATGGTCGAACCCGAGATTTCGGCCCGGGACAGAGGCCACAGGTCGAATATCTCCATGCGTCCGGCCAGGGAGTCGGAGACGCGCAAACCGGCCATGATGTCGGAGGAGCCGGTCAGGATGAAGCGGCCGGGACTGCGATCCCGATCAACAGACTCCTTGATTGCGGGCAGGAGGCCAGGAGCTTTCTGGATTTCGTCGATGACAACCCGCTTTGCGATGCCGGCGATAAAGCCCGACGGATCGCTCTGGGCCGCCGCGAGGGCAAGGGCATTGTCCAAGGTGACATACTCGGACGAAATGTGATCCGGCATGATGTCGCGAACGAGGGTTGTCTTGCCGGTCTGCCGTGCTCCCCGGATGAGGATTACCGGTGTGTCTGATAATGCTTCCAGTATGTTGGCTGAGATGTGACGTGTGTACATGGAGGTTTGAATACCGGTTACATGGTTGAAAATCAACCGTTACATGGTTGAAAATCATCCATGCGATGGTTGATTTTCAACCACTTTGTGGACGATTTTCGCGCATGACCTCGGTATGTCATGCGCGATCCGATGCTCCGATGACGTATGCCGTTTTGTTTCGGACTGGACCTTAGGGCAGTGCGGACATATCAGTATGTTCCGATTCACGTTCACGACAAGGAGGTCGCCATGTCCATGTATTCCAAGTTTGCCGCCTGGTACGACCGCATCTTTCCCTTCAGCCCCGGCGTTTACGCCTTCCTGACCCACCATCTTGGCGATCGGGGTGGGCCGGTCCTGGATCTTGGCTGCGGCACGGGCGACTACTGCGCTGCCTTCACCCGCGACGGCGTGCGGGCCGTGGGCGTCGACCTCGATTCCGCGATGATCTCCCAGGCCCGGGCCCGTGGACCGGAGACCGAATTTCATGTCCTGGACATGACGGAGTTTCCGACGCTCGGCGGGCCCTGGAACATGATCTATTCCATCGGCAATACCGCCGCACACCTGCCAGGGGGCCGCTTCTGGTCGTGCGTGGAAAACGTGGGCGAGCGGCTTCTGCCCGACGGAGTGTGGATCGTGCAGGTCATGAACTGGGACTACGTCCTGGGCCTGCCTGCTTTCAACTTTCCGGCCAAGGTCATGGAGGGGGCGGTCTTTCATCGCGCCTACGAAGACATCACCCCGGAAGGATTGACTTTTCATACCGGCCTCGACATCGAGGGACAGCGGGTCTTCGACGATCAGGTGCGGCTGTATCCACTGTCCTCGGCCCAGATGGTGGCCGGGCATGAAGCGCGCGGATTTCATCTGGTCGAGCATGTGTCCGACTACTCCGGCAGCGGCTTTGACCCCGAGGTTTTTTCAGCCAGCATCTTCGTATTCAAACGATAAGGACACGTTGCATGGATTTCATGACCGCCATGGGGCAGAGCACGCTCTTCAAGGGGCTTGGCCCGGAGGAACTCGCGCAGCTGGAGCGCATCAGCGAGCCACGCCACTACGACAAGGGAGACCTGCTCTTTGGCGAGGGCAAGGAAGGGGTTGGATTTTACGTAGTGCTGTCCGGCCAGGTGAAGGTTTTCAAGATGTCCTTCGATGGCCGGGAACAGATTCTGCACATTCTCGGGCCCGGCGACCCGCTGGGCGAGGTGCCTGTCTTTGCCGGAATGAACTATCCGGCCAATGCCCAGGCCCTGAGCAAATCGGCCCTCTATTTCTTTCCCCGCCAAAAACTCATCGAACTCTACCGCGAGAGCCCGTCCCTGGCCATGAACATGCTGGCCGTGCTGTCGCGCCGCCTGCGGGAATTCACGGTCCTCATCGAGAATTTGTCCCTGAAGGAAATCCCCCAGCGTCTGGCCACGTACCTCGTGCACCAGCAGTCCCTGAAGCCCGTCTCGGCCCGGGTCAAGCTCAGCGTGACCAAGGGCGTGCTCTCCAATATCCTGGGCACGTCCCAGGAGACCCTCTCACGCGTGCTCGGCAAGCTGAGCCAGGAAGGCCTCATCGAGGTCCAGGGCAAGGAGATCACCATCCTGGACATGGAACGGCTCCGTTCCCTGGCGGAGGGGGAGACGAGAATGTAGGGCGGGACAGGTTCCCTGTTCATGTATTTCAACCGGTGCCAGGGAACGGATTCAATTCAGATCTGAGGAGATTGACAGGTCGTACGTTAATACGTACGTTTTGTCGACAAAAGGGGGAATTATGACGATACTCAATGCAACGGAAGCACGTTCCAGACTGTACAGTCTGATCGATGATGCGGCGCTGACCCACAAACCGGTCGTGATCAAGGGAAAGAGGGCGAGCGCTGTCCTGGTGTCCGAAGAGGACTGGAACGCCATCACCGAGACCCTGCATCTTCTGTCCGTTCCGGGTATGCGCGAGTCCATCATCCAGGGCATGGCGACGGGCGTCGAGGAGTGCGACAAGGAACTCGACTGGTGACGTGGGAACTGCGCTTCACCGGTCACGCCGGCAAGGACGCGAAAAAGCTGGCCTCGTCGGGACTCAAACCCAAGGCCCAGGAACTCCTGGAAATCCTTCGAAACAACCCTTTCCAGAACCCGCCGCCCTATGAAAAGCTGGTCGGGGATCTCTCAGGCGCGTATTCGCGGCGCATCAACATCCAGCACCGCCTTGTCTACCAGGTTCTCACGGAGCAACGGGTGGTCAAGGTGCTTCGCATGTGGACGCACTACGAGTGAGGTCCAGCCCGCCTGGGCTATAGCCCCTTCTTCGGATCGAAATCCTGCCCCAACGCCGCGGGCGCGGTGATGGGCCAACTGCCCGAGAATCGTCCGAGGAAGGGGTAGCGGCGCATCATGTCCTGAACAAAGCCGATCCGGCCGAGGTTCACGGCCAGAAGGGTCAGGATCATCATGGGGAAGGGCGCCACCTGGAAGACCTGGGCCGGGATGGAGGGAAAGATGTCCTGCAGGTAGATGCCCGAGACCTGAAGCGCCGCGAAGAAATAGGCGCCGATGGCCGCCCGCACCGGGTGCCAGCCGCCGAAGATGACGATGGCCAGGGCAATCCAGCCCGCGCCTTCGCAGCCCTGGGGGCGTCCCCAGCCCGGCTTCACGGCCAGGGAGTAGGCCGCTCCCGCAAGTCCCACCAACGCGCCGCCGACAAGACAGGCCATGAGCCTTGAGAGCCTCACCCGGATGCCGCGCCCAAAAGCCGCCCGGGGAGACTCGCCCACGGCGCGCAGCCGCATTCCGGCACTGGTCTTGTACATCCACCACCAACACAGCGCGATGGCTGCCAGACTGATGCTCACCATCGGCGACTGCCGTCCGAGCAAAAGGTCCAGCAGCGGCGTGTCGGAAAGGCCGGGAAAGCCCCAGTAGCCAAGGCTCGGGCCGGGCTGCCGGGAGTAGGAATGACCCAGGAAATAAGCCAGGTCGCGGGTCAAAAGGGTCAGGATGAACCCCACGGCCAGCTGCGATTGCCCAAGGTAGATGTTGGTCAGGCCGAGCACCGACGCCACCAGCGCCCCCACGGCCATGCCGCCGAGAGCACCGATCCAGGCGCTGCCAGTGATCGAGGCCAGGGCGAAGGAGGCCATGGCGGAGAGGATTATGGTCCCGTCGAGGGACAGGTTGATGACCCCTGCCTTCTCGGTGATGGTCTCGCCCAGGGTGGCCAGGACCAGCGGTGCTCCGGCCAGGAGAATGCCGGCCATGATGAGTGCGAATTCCTGCATCAGCGTCCCTCCCGGCGACGGGTTGCGTAGGTGCGAATGCCCTGGGTGACGAAGACCGACAGGACCATGAGCCCCTGGATGACGCCGCTTAGGGATGAGTCCAGGCCAAGCTGTAGGGGAAGCTGGATCGAACCCACGTTCAGCACGGCGAAAAAGAAGCAGATGAAGGGCACCGGCAAGATCCGAAAACCCGCCATCATGCCGATCAAAAGGGCCGTGTAGCCGTAGCCGGAGGAGATGCTCGGCAGCAGGCGATGATAGACACCCAGCACCTGCACCGCCCCGGCCAGTCCGCCCAGGGCTCCGCACAGGGCAAAGGCCTGCAGCATGCGCAGGCGTGGGCTCAGGTCGAAGAGGCGGGCGGCCTTGGGGTTCTGCCCCACGGCACGCAGCCCCAGTCCCCACTGCGTGCGCAGGAGCAGGAGCGCCACCAGCAGGAACGCCGCGCAGGCGACGCCAAGCGCCGTCCAGCTGACGGCGAGGGAGCCTATGCGCTCAAGCCACAGGGAGAGATGCAGTGTCTCGGTTCCGCTCATGGAGGCCATTCCGGGCCGCTTCCAGGGACCGAAGATGAGCCAGATGGCCAGCCCCATGGCCACGAAGTTGAGCCCGAGACCGGAAAAAATTTCGTGCACCCTGCCGTGGGTTTTGAGCAGCCCGGCCAGAAGCGCCCAGAGCGCGCCTCCAAGCATGCCCGCTCCAAGGGCCAGGGCGATGTGCCAGGGTCCGCCCTGATCGACAGGCATGAGCACGCCGGTGCAGAAGATGGCCCCCAGCACGATCTGTCCTTCGATGCCGATGTTCCACAATCTGGCCGTGAACGGGATGAGCAGGCCCATGGAGCAGAGCAGCAGCGGGACAAAGACCGTCAGCACCTGCCCGAACTTGGACGCGGAGCCGAGGCCGCCCATGAACAGGATGCGCAGGGTCTCAAGGGGCGGCGCGCCGGAAGGCAGGGCCACGAGCACGGTCAGGGCCAGCGCCATGGTCAGCGCGACGGCGATCCAGAGCAGTTGGTGCAGCCACGAGCTATGCGACATGAGCGCTCTCCGGTTTTTTTCCGGCCATGAGGGCGCCAAGAATCTCGACGCTCGCGTTCAAGCGCGGCACGTCGGCCACCAGCGTACGATCGAAAAAGACCAGCACGCGGTGGCTGTGTTCGATGACCTCGTCCAGATCGGGTGAAAAGAAGAACAGGGTCGCGCCGGAGTCGCAGCGTCCGCGCAGATGCTCCCAGACCTGACGGGCCGATCCGGCATCCAGGCCCCTGGTGGGGTGCTCCATGAGCAGCAGCGGGGCGTCGTCGGGAATGAGGGAGAGAAGCAGGCGCTGCTGGTTTCCGCCGGACAGGTCCTTGGCCGGGGTGTCCGGGTGGGCGCGCAGGTCGAAGCGCTCCACGCATTGCGACTGGTGAAATTCTTCCAGCCTCGTGGCGTGTTCCGGGAAGGCGAGCAGGATGTGGTCGCGGATGGACAGGTCCGGGAAGAGGGCCTGGCTCATGCGGTCCGCAGGCACGAAATGCACGCCTTCGTGGCGCAATGTCTTGAAATTCGTACGGGTGTGCCCGACTTCATTGAGAACGAGACGCCCCGAGGGCATGCGGTCCAGGCCGCACAGTCCGCGCAGGAAAAGCTCCTGGCCGCTGCCGTCGAGGCCGGCCAGACCGATGATTTCGCCGGGGGCGGCCGAAAGGTTCAGGGGGCCCAGGTGGTATTTGGGTCCGGCGAATATCGCCTCTTCCAATTTTACCCGACTGCTCTGTCCCGTTTCGGGCAAGGCGCTGTCCACGGATTGCGTGGCGGCATCGCCGAACATGCGTCGGACCAGCTCCTTGGAGTCGTAGGGGGGCGTGAGCCGCGCCTCCAGGCGTCCCTGGCGCATGACGAAGATGGCGTCGGCCATTTCCAGTGCCTCGGAGAGCTTGTGCGTGACCAGGATGACGGTGTGTCCTTCCTGACGGGCCAGTCGGGCCAGGAGGTCGAAGAGGCCGCGCTTTTGTTCCGGGGTGATGCCGGTGGTCGGCTCGTCGAGAATGAGCGTCGTGGCTCCGAGGTCGAGCAGCCGCAGCAGCTCAAGCAGCTGGCGTTCGCCCACGGTCATGGAGGCCACTGGTTCTTCGGGTAGGAAGCACACGCCCAGATGGTTGGAAAGCTCGCCCAGCCGGTCCACGACCTGCGTTCTGGTCCGGGGCGGACCGCTGAGGCGGAAGTTTTCCCAGACCGGCAGAGCGGGGAAATCCAGCGGATCCTGGTAGAGCATGCCCACGCCCAGGCGCGCGGCCGTGGCCGGGGTGAGGCCCGGGTGGACCTCGCCGCGCATGGATATGGTGCCGGAGTCGGGCACGGTGTGGCCGGCAAGGATGCGCATGAGCGTGCTCTTGCCGGCCCCGTTTTCACCCACCAGGGCGTAGATGCGGCCGGGTTCGAGGGTCAGGCTGATGGAGTCGTTGGCCCGAACCCGGCCGTAGTGCTTGCTGATGTCTTGCAGAACGATCATGTCATTTTGCGCTGGACTGGCCTTCCATGCCCTGCAGCAGCTGCTGCAGCGCCCAGATCTGTTCGTCCGTGGCCGCGTCGCCGTCTTTGAGGAAGGGGGTGCCGTCCTGGTAGTTCAAGGGGCCGCTGAAGAGGTTGATCTTGTGTGCGCCAAGGTCCGCGACGAAGGCGTCAAGCAGGGCCTTGTTCTCGGCGGACAGGCCCTCGCCGACCATGAAGCCGATGGTGGACTTGTCGTGATCGTTGATGTCGGCCCAATGGGGAGCGTCCCACTGGAAGTCCTGCTTCCATGTGCCGTCCTGCACGGCCGTGGCCTGACGCAGGAAGGAGGGGCCCCAGTTGAAGTAGGGCACGCCAATGCAGGTCGGGCCCTGGCCTTCGCAGGCATGGGCGTAGTCGTAGGGGATGGCCCAGGCGTCGCGGCCCTGGTCGCGCTTCTGGCGCGCCACGGTCACGGCCTCGGGGGTGTCGATACCGGAGATGACGACATCATACCCGCCGTCGAAGAAGGAGCCAGCGACCTGGGCGGGATCCGTGGTCACACCGGGGATGTTGAACCAGAAGCCGATCCAGCTGACCTTGAACTTGAGATCCTCGGCCTTCTTCCCCAGGACTTCGGTCCAGGCATAGCGGGCGCCCAGAAAGGCGGAGGCGGCCAGACGGCGGGTCTCTTCGTTGATCAGTGGTCCAAGGTAGGCGATCTTGCCCGTCTTGGAGGTCAGGGCGGCGCTGAAGCCGGCCATCATCTTGCCATACTCCATGCGCCCGAACAGGTTGCCCAGGTTGGCCGGGGCCTTGCCGGTAATGACGTCGTCGCCGGAGACGTGGACGAAGGTCTTGTCAGGGTGCAGGCTCGCGGCTTCGCGGATGCCGTCCTTCATGTCGTCGGAACCGGCGATGATCAGGTCCGCGCCCTTTTCTACCAGATCATCGACCACCTGCGGGATGGTCAGGCCGGGGCGGTCGGCGGGATTGACCTTGTCCAGATAGATGAGCTTCGTGCCGGGCAGTTTTTCCTCGACGTATTTGCCGCCTTCGTACTGGGCCTGGCTGTAACCCTTGTCGTTGTAGGGGCCGACCAGGATGAGGCCGATGGTGAGGTCCTTGGCCATGGCCGCGGACGGACAGAACATCAGGGTCATAAGACCAAGGGAGACCAGAAAACGCTTCATGTTTTCCTCCGGAGGTGATGGGCGTGGAGAGCACGCGCCGGGATGTGGCATCCGCGAAACGCGGTGTTTGCGGAAGCCGGGTAAAATAGGGGGATGTGTCGGAAAAGTAAATCCCGACTTTGCCACCATGGGCCGCGAAGTCAACAAGAGGATGCCGCGTGGGCTCGCGGAGACCCGAATAGTGTGTGACAACCGGGGCGATGGCGTAGGACACGTTGCCAAGACCGTGAGAGTGTGGTGAGATGTCAAAGAATGTGTTGTCCGGATTTGCAAGGGAGCGGTCATGACTGAAGAGAGGTGCGTCAATCTGGAATTGCGCCGTGAGATCCTGTATTCGCTGATGCTTGAAGCCAAGCGTGAGGAGGCTCTGCGGCTGTTGCTCGACCACGCGGGCGTACACGGTTTCCAGTCGGCGGTCAGCGCTCTGCTCGAACCGGTACTGGAGAAGGCGGGAGAAGCCTGGCACCGGGAGAACCTGTCCCTGGCCCAGGGCTATGTGGCCGGGAAGATCGCCGAGGATCTGTTGGTGGCCGCCGCCGAATCCGGTGGAGATCTGCCTTTGGACGTCAAGGGTCCGGTGGTCATCGGCAATGTGGAGGACGACTATCATTCGCTGGGGCGCAAGATGGTCGCCGTTTTCCTGCGTGCCGCCGGGTGGAAGGTCGTCGATCTGGGCAACGACGTGGTGCCGGGGGATTTTGTCGACGCAGCCCTTGCGAACGGCGCGAGGGTCATCGGGGTTTCGGCCATGATGCTGACCACGGCCGAGAACATTCGCGCCCTGCGGACCGAGATCGACGCCCGTGGACTTGGCGGCAGGATTCAACTGGCGGTGGGTGGCGCGGTGTTCAAGCTGCGGCCCGAACTGATGCTGGAGGTCGGCGGCGACGGCACCGCCCCCAGCGCCATCCAGGCTCCTGAACTCTTCGAGCGGCTTTGGGCCCAAAGCCTAGCGGAGGACAAATGACCGGCATGGAGCGCGTGCTTTGCGCGCTGCACGGGAAACCCGCCGACCGCCGGGCCTTCACGTTGGCCTTGAGCCTTTACGGCGCCAGACTTTCCGGGTGCCCTACACAAGAATACTATTCCGACCCGAAGCGTTATCTGGAAGGGCAGCGTAAGGTTGTGCGCCTCATCGATCCGGACATCGTGTTCGCCCCTTTTGCCCTGCCCTTCGAGGCGCTGGCCTATGGAGGGGAAGGGGTCTGGCTGGATAATTTTCCGCCCAACGTGCGCAAGCCCCCCTTTCGCGAACATGAGACGCCCGAGCCGTTGGGTGACGGGTTGCTTTGCGCTCCGGGCGTGTCCTATCTGGTCGAGTCAACGCGCCTCCTGGCCCTTGAGTTCGGGCCGTCGAAACCTGTCTGCGCCGTGGCCACGGCCCCCGTCGACCTTCCGGCCATGCTGCTGGGCATCGAGGCCTGGCTTGAGACGCTGCTTTTCGACCCTGAGCGTGCCGCGCGGCTGATGGATTTGGCCGAGGAACATTTTCTGCGCCTGACCGGAGCCTTTTTCGCGGCCGGCGCCGCCTTCGTGGCGATTCCGGTCATGTTCGCCAATTTGCGTCTGGTCACTCCGGCCCTGCTCGAAGACGCCGTCCTTCCCGCCCTGGCCCGGGCTTTCGGCCAGGCTGCGGGACCGCTCGTCCACCATCACGGCGGCAACCGCATCCTCGATCATCTCCAGCGTTTCTCCAGTCTGCCGAACGTGGCCGGCTTCCTGCTCGATCCGCGCGACAGCCTGCCCCAGGCCCGCGATATTATTGGCCCTGGGCGACTTGTGCTCGGCAACATGAATGGCCCTGGCCTGGCGCGCATGCAGCCGGACAAGGCGTATGCATCCGTGTCCACGCTTCTGGCCGAACGCGCTTCGGACAGGGCGTTCGTGCTCGCCTCGTCGCATGCGGACATCCCTTTCGACACCAGTCCGGACACCTTGCTGGCAGTGCGCAGGGCGGTCGTGGACGCGGGAGCTGTCGCATGAAAGACATCCTGGCCCTGACCTGCGGCATTTTTCAGAAGGAAATGATGCAATTGGCTTCGCGATTTCCCCGCATGCGCTTCGTTTTTGCCGATTCCATGCTGCACATGCGCCCGGATCTGCTCCAGGACCGCATCGACGGCGTGCTCGCGCAGCATCCGTCCGGCAAGACGCTTTTCATCTACGGAGACTGCACCCCGCGCATTGTCGAACTGTCGCGCGGGTCCGGCTTTGCCAAGACCAAGGGCATCAACTGCTGCGAAATTCTGCTCGGACGCGAGGAATATCGCCGTCTGCGCAAGGCCGGGGCATTTTTTTTCCTGCCGGAATGGACGCTTCGCTGGAGGGATGTCTTCGAGCGTGAGCTGGGTTTTGCGGGCGGACGCGGGGCCGGGGAGATGTTGCGCGAAGTGCATAACCAGTTCATATATCTGGATACCGGGGTCATGCCCGTGCCGGCGGCCCTTTTGGATGAAATCAGCCGGGAACTTGAGATGCCCATGACCGTCCTGACGGTGGGGCTTGACCGATTGGAACAAAATGTCGCCAACGCGCAGGAGCTGCTCGATGCCCAGTGACGCCGGAGAACCGCGCGCCTTTTACCAGCTTTTCGCCGATCTGGCCTCGGGAACCTTGCAGCATGTTACGGATCCGGTGCAGTGCGCCGAGTATGTGGCGTCGCAGGTCCGGGAGCTTCTGGGCGTGAAGGCCGTGGCCGTGGTGGCCTGCCAGGGGCATGACAATCCGCATCTGCTCCTGGCTGTGCGTCCCTTGCGGCAGGAGACATTGTTCAGGAACCCGGCCATCGACCAGCTCATCCACGCAAGTCACGCCTCGCCGCTGGCCATGACCGTAAGCCCGCAAGACCCGACTGTGCCGGGCAAGCTGCTTCGATCCCTCGGTCTGTCGGACTCCGTGATCGTCCCCTTGCGCGTCGGCAGCGAGATGATCGGAGCGCTGGTTCTGCTCGGACTCATGGACACGCAAGGCATCGAGACCATTGTGCACAGCCTTGATCGCCTGTCCTCCCTGCTGGCCCTGATCATGCGCCAGGCGGACCAGTACCGGGATCTGGAGCTGGCTGTTCGTGAGCGCACCACCGAGCTGCGGGCCACGCGCGACCGCCTGGAAGAGCAGCATGCCTTCTTGTCGTCCCTTCTTGCGAGCCTGCCCAATCCCGTGTTCGTACAGGACGTGCATGGCCGGATTCTGCGTTGCAACGATGCCTTCACCGCGCTGGTGGGAAAGCCCGAGCGTGAGCTTGTCGGCGAACATGAATCCCGGCTTCGGGATAGCTTTGTCATGGAGCCCGCCAAAAGCGGGGGGGCGGCGCCTGAAGAGTTCGAATTCCTCGCGGGTGACGGCTGCGTGCGGCGCATGCTGACTTCCAGGGCGCCGTTTCATTCCAGTCAGGGGCACTTGGCCGGATACATAAACGTCCTGACCGATGTCACGGACCTGGCCGCGGCGCGCATCGAGGCCGAAGCCTCAAGCCGGGCGAAATCGGAATTTCTGGCCAACATGAGCCATGAGGTCCGCACCCCCCTGAACGGCATCGTCGGCATGTTGCAGCTTTTGAGTCAGACCTTTCTGGATGCGGAGCAGAAGGAGTTTGTCTTCACGGCCATCCGCTCATCGAGAAGGCTGACCCAGCTCCTGACCGACATCCTCGAAATTTCGCGCATCGAGGCGGGCAAGATGGACGTTGTCGCCCAGGAGTTTCATTTCATCGACCTGCGTGACTCCGTGCGCGACCTCTTTGCCATACCGGCAAAGGCCAAGGGGATTGCACTTTCGTTCGAAGTCGACGAGGCCATTCCGTCCCACGTGGTGGGCGACGAGGGCCGACTGCGTCAGATCCTTTTCAATCTGGTGGGCAACGCCACGAAGTTCACATCCAGAGGCAGCGTCCACGTCGCGGCCCGGCGGATTGACGTGGGCAATGAGATGCACGTCGAATTCACGGTCAGGGACACCGGCGTCGGCATCCCCCGCGAGCGGCAGGATGACATATTCAACGCCTTCACCCAGGTCGACGGATCGGCGGTTCGCCAGCACGGTGGCGTCGGGTTGGGGCTGGCCATTGTCCGGCGTTTGGTGGACATGATGGACGGATCGATAACGGTTCAGAGCGAGCCCGGACAGGGCACGACCATGACCGCGAGGATTCCGCTCGTACCCGGCCCGACGGTGTGCGGGGCCCGGGAAGAGGCTGCGGTGCCGACGGTTCGGGGCAAGCGCATCCTGGTGGTGGAGGATGATCCCATCAATCAGCTGGCCCTGACCCGGATGGTCAAGAAGCTCGGCCATTTTCCGACTCTTGCCGGCAACGGGCGGGAAGCTCTGGACAAGTTGGCCCTGGATGACTTCGACTGCGTGCTCATGGATATCCAGATGCCGATCATGGACGGGCTTGAAGCCATCGGCCGAATCCGCTCCGGCACCATTGCGCGCGTGTCTCCTCGAATTCCGGTCATCGCCCTGACCGGACACGCCATGCCCGGAGACCGCGAGCACTTCATGGAGCGCGGCATGACTGCCTATCTTTCCAAGCCTGTGGACATGGACTCCTTGGCTCGTCTCATCGCCGAGGTTTCGGCCGGAGGCGTCTGACGGCATTGCTGCGTTTTTCGGGTGAGCTCGCCGCTGCGAGTTTATGCGTATTGCCTCTTTTAAGCTCCGCAAGTAACCACCATGCGAATGATGCGCTTTTCCCGTGGCCGAATAGTGAAATTGGAACGCACCGAGGTTATTTCATGAGATGGATGCAAATTGCTACACACAGGACGTATCTGCTGTGTCTGACTCTGCTGTTTTTTGTCGAATTTATTTTTTTAGCCTTTGAGCCATACGACAGGAAGGATTGGCTCCTGGAAAATGTCCTTGTCGCCATGTTTTTGCTTGTTTTGCTTCTTACTGCAAAGAATTTTCCTCTCTCCAGGATTTCCTACACGCTGATTTTCATTTTTTTGGCTATCCACGAGATAGGATCCCATTACACGTACTCCGAAGTCCCCTACGATGCCTGGTTTTCGTCCGCCTTCGGCACGACATTCAACGAACTGGTCGGGTGGGAACGCAACAATTTCGACCGCATCGTGCATTTCCTCTACGGCCTGCTGCTGGCCTATCCTATTCGCGAGGTCTATTTTCGTGTCGCCCGGGCGGACGGGTTCTGGGGCTATTTCCTGCCGCTTGATTTCGCCATGTCGACCTCCATGCTTTACGAACTGATCGAATGGGGCGCGGCGGAGTTTTTCGGAGGGGAGCTCGGGGTCGCCTACCTGGGCACCCAGGGCGATGTCTGGGACGCGCACAAGGACATGCTCCTGGCCAGCATCGGCGCGCTCATCGCCATGCTCGTCACTCTGGGGATGAACATGTATCTGCAGAAGGATTTCGCGCGCGAATGGTCCCGTAGCCTTACGGTCAAACATCCTGAACCCCTGGGCGAGGACGAGATCGCGCGCATGCTGGAAGGGCAGCGCGGCAGCGATCGGGTTTAGCCTTTTGCAAAGTCCCTCTTGCATCGTTGAATTGAGGGCGCGACTGCCTCTGTTTTGAATACTTATGACCATAATAATAGTCGTTCAATCGTTTAGTGGCTATCATTATGGTCTTTTTGTTTTGACAGAAGTAAAAATGACCATTATATTAGGCTTTGTATAATTTAAAGGATATAATAATGGTCATTCGGCGGTAAATATGGCGAAGTTAAGAACCTATTCCAAATATGCCCGAGACGCAGTTTTCCTGCTGGGGCAGCAAATCAGGCTGGCTCGAAAAAGGCGCAAGTGGTCTGAGATGAATTTGGCCGAGCGGGCGGGGATTTCCAGGGCAACGCTGCAAAAGATAGAAGCCGGTGAAATGTCGCCGACTATCGGGCTCGTGTTTGAGGTCGCATCGTTGGTGGGGGTGCCTTTGTTTGAACAAGACCACCAGCGCCTGGCGACCAGCATTGATTTGACCCAAAGCAAGATAGCCCTTCTCCCGAAACGGATAAGTGAACAAGCACACGTGGTCGACGATGACTTCTAGGCAAAGCAATACAGAAGCCTACGTCTGGATATGGCTGCCGGGAAAAACCGAGCCTGTTGTCTGCGGAAAGCTGGTCGCCGATGGTGAGCTTGTTCGTTTCAACTATGGTCGCAGTTATCTGGAAAGACAGGATGCAATTTCTATATATGACCCCGAGTTGCCATTACGAGCAGGTGTCATGCCGCTGCTGGGAGACTTGAATATCCCCAACTGTATCCGTGATGCCGCCCCGGACGCCTGGGGACGACGCGTCATCATCAATCGGCAATTTGGGAAAGAAGGACGTGACACGGATACGGCGGATCTTGGCGAGCTGACATATCTGCTTGAATCAGGTTCCGATCGTATCGGTGCGCTTGATTTTCAGCGTTCTCCGACTGAATACGTTTCACGCGCGGCAGAGAATGCCACGTTGGAAGAATTGCTGGAATCCGCGGGTCGTGTAGAAAAAGGGGTGCCCCTGACTCCTGAGCTTGACCATGCCTTGTTCCATGGCAGTTCTATCGGAGGCGCGCGGCCAAAAGCCCTGATTGAAGATCACGGTACAAAATATATCGCTAAATTTTCATCGAGTTCGGATTCCTACAGCGTGGTCAAGGCTGAATATGTTGCCATGAGGCTGGCTGAAACAGCGGGGCTGAGTGTCGCCCCCGTCAGGCTGGTTCAAGCCGCAGGCAAGGACGTGCTGCTGATTGAGCGTTTTGATCGGATCCGTGTTGCTTCGGGATGGGAGCGCAAAAGCATGGTTTCCGCTCTGACATTGCTTGGTTTGAGCGAGATGCAGGCACGCTACGCCAGCTATGAGGACTTCGCGCAGAGCATTCGCGCACGATTTACCAATCCAAAAAAGACCTTGCATGAGCTGTATGGCCGTCTGGTGTTCAATGTTCTGTGCGGCAATACGGACGATCATGCCCGCAATCATGCCGCGTTTTGGGATGGACGTCAGCTGACCCTGACTCCGGCCTACGACATCTGCCCGCAAAACCGCTCCGGCAATGAAGCAACGCAAGCGATGCTGATTGTCGGCAATAACCGATACAGCCAGCTTAAGACCTGCCAAGAGGCTGCATATCTCTTCTTGCTTTCCACCGATGAGGCCACCGGCATCGTCGACAGGGTGATCATGGCCATCCGGGACAATTGGGATCGGGTATGTGGTGAAGCCCGGCTCACTCCCGTTGATAAGAATCTGATGTGGCAGCGCCAATTCCTCAATCCGTACTCAATCGGGCGTTACTGATTTTTTTGCCTGAAAAGGCAGTCGCCCGTTGCCGTACTATCCGAACCGTCTGCGGAAGATGATCACCGCGACCGTCAGCGTCCCTGCCGCGATGACCAGCAGCGGGATGGCGCTCTCCAGCACGAATCCAACAGACACGTCTTTGAGAAAGATGCTCTTCACGATGACGATGAAGTGCCGGATGGGATTGATCCAAGTGGCGGTTTGCAGCCACTGGGGCATGTTCTCGACCGGTGAGGCGTAGCCCGAGAGCAGGATGGCCGGCATGATGAAGGCGAAGGCCCCGAGAAAGGCCTGCTGCTGGGTGGCGCAGATGGCGCTGATGAAGAAGCCGACGCCGACCAGGGCCGCGAAGTAGAGCACGCTGCTGGCGTAAATGAGGGCCAGGGAGCCGGACAGGGGCACCTTGTACACGAAGATGGCGGCCAGGATGATGACCGTGGCCTGAAAAAGGCCCACCACCAGCACGGCCGAGGCCTTGCCGATCATGATCATTTCCGGGGTCAGGGGCGATACCAGCAGCTGGTCCAGCGTTCCGTGCTCGCGCTCCCGGGCTACGGACAGGGCGGTCAGGATGAGCGCGCTCACGGTCAGGATGATGGCCACAAGACTCGGCAGGATGAACCATTGGTATTCGAGGTTCGGGTTGTAGCGATGGCGGACGACCAGTTCCGATGCCGGCGGGCGTCCCTGGGCCAGGTTTTGTTCATTGAAATACTGCGTGGTGATGTCCTGGATATAGCTGGCCGCGATCTGGCTGCTGTTGGAGCGGCGGCCGTCGAGGAGCAGCTGCATGGGCGCGGGGAGCCCTGCCGCCGCATTGCGCGAGAAGTCCGGTCCGAAGCGGACCACCGCGATGGCCTGCTGGTTGTCCAGGGTCCTTTCAATCTGTCCGGCGCCGGACAGGTGGATGATTTCCGTAAAGGCACGGGCGCTGGCAAAGCGCTGGATCAGCTCCACCGAAGCCGCGCCCCCGTCCTCGTTCAGCACGGCCAGGGAATTGTTCTTCACTTCCAACGTGGCGGCCAGGGGGAAGAGGATGACCTGTAAAAGAACGGGGATGACCACCAGCTTGCGGCTTTGCGGGTCGGCCAGGAGAATCTGCAGCTCCTTTCTGACCAGGGCCAGGATGCGGCGCAGCCAGATCATGCGTCCAGCCTGCGCACGGTCTTGAGCGCGGTCAGGGTCAGAAAGAGAACGCTCGTGCCCGTCAGGAAGAGGATGTCGGGGAGTAGGATTTCCCAGACGTCACCGGCCAGAAAGATGGTCTGCAGTGAGCTGACCAGATAGCGCGGCGGCAGCAGATAGGTCAGGGCGCGCACGGGCGCGGGCATGCTGGCGATGACGAAGAACGCTCCCGAGAGCATGACGGCCGGGAGGAAAGCCACGTTCAGGGTGGTCTGGGCGCTGTCGAACTGGTTGCGCATGACCGAGGAGATGAGCAGGCCGATGCCGAGCATGCTGAGCAGGAAGACCGTCGTGACCAGCAGGAGCGCTCCCACCGAGCCCCGGAAGGGCACGCCCATGAGATGCACGGCGCTCAGCGCCACCACGGACATGGAGATCATGCCCAGCACGTAATAGGGCAGGAGCTTGGAGAGCAGCAGCTCGGCCCTGGTCACCGGGGAGGCCAGCAGGGCCTCCATGGTCCCGCGTTCCCATTCGCGGGCCACGACCAGCGAGGTCAGCATGGCGCCGATGACGGTCATGATGATGGTGATGGACCCCGGGATCAGATAGTGCCTGCTGATGGCCGCCGCGTTGTACCAGTACCGAACCTCCACCCTTGCGCCCTGCACGGCGTCCCGGCCCTGATCCTTGGCCCGGGTCTGCCGCCATTCCTGCCAGACGTTCTTCATGAACGCGGCCATGAAGTTTGCCGTGTTCGGTTCGGCTCCATCGGTGATGACCTGGATTGGCGCCGTTTCCCGGCCCTGGTCCACGATGCGCGAAAAATCCTGGGCCAGGACCGCGTAGCCCCGGATGCCCCCTGTTTCGAGCAGGGCGTCGAGTTCGGCACGGCTGCCGGGAAATATTTCGAAATAGGTCGAGCCGGTCAGCTTCGCCGTGAATGACGCCGCCACCGGCCCTCCGTCCTCGTCGCACAGGCCCATGCGCAGGCGGGTGGTGTCGAGGTTGAGGCCGTAGCCGAAGATGACCAGAAGGATCATGGGCAGGATGAAGGCGATGACGCCGCTGCTCGGATCGCGCAGGATCTGGCGGGTTTCCTTGAGACACAGGGCGGTCAGTCTTCGCCGGGACAGGAATTTCATGATGCCTCCCTACGGCGGATGAGCTCGACGAACGCGTCGTCCATGGTCGGATCGGGCAGGGCGGGCGAGGCCACGTCGGCCTTCAGGTCGTCCGGCGGCGCCAGTGCGATGAGCTTGCCCTGATAGATCAGGCCGATGCGGTCGCAGTACTCGGCCTCGTCCATGAAATGGGTGGTGACCATGACCGTGACCCCTTTTTCCACGACACCGTTGATGTGGTTCCAGAATTCGCGGCGGGTCAGGGGATCCACGCCCGAGGTCGGTTCGTCGAGAAAAAGGATGTCCGGCTCGTGCATGGCGGCGCAGGCCAGTGCGAGGCGCTGCTTGTAGCCAAGGGACAGGTCGTCCGTCGTGACGCCAAGGAACTGCTTCAGGTGGAAGGATTCGATCATCGAATCCACGGCCTGTCGTTGCCTGGTCCGTGACAATCCATACACTCCGGAGAAAAATTCGAGATTCTGGCGCACGGTGAGCTTGCCGTAGAGGGAGAACTTCTGGGCCATGTAGCCCAGACGCTCCCTGGCCCTGGCCGGGCTGCGGCGCAGGTCGATGCCCATGACCTCGGCCCGTCCGGAGGTGGGCGCGAGGAGTCCGCACATCATCTTGAAGGTGGTTGACTTGCCCGCTCCGTTGGGTCCGAGAAGTCCGAAGATTTCCCCCTGCCTGATCTCGAAGCTGACATGGTCCGTGGCCGTGAAGTCGCCGAAGCTTTTGGTCAGCTCTTCGGCCTTGATCAGGCTTTCGTGGATTTCGGCTCGCGGCTGCATGGATGCGGCCAGGGCGGACTCACCGCCCGGGCCGCCGCCGAGCAGATCGATGAAGGCGTCCTCGAAGCGAGGGGCGACCTCCTTCCATTCGGCCGGGCCGGAAATATCCAGGGCCGAGGGATCGGGCCGGGCGGCGCCGTCCTTCAGAACGATGCGCAGGTTTCGTCCCTGGATGACTCCGTCGCTCACTTCCGGCTGGCGGAGCAGGGTCGCCAGCGCTTGCCGTCTGCGCCCCTCGACGCCGCCGAGGTGCAGGCAGCGTCCCCGCAGGCGGCTGGTGAGATCGTCCGGCTTGCCCGAAAACAGCAGGTTGCCCTGACTGAGCAGGAACACCGAGTCGCATGCCTCTGCCTCGTCAAGATATGATGTGCTCCAGACCACGGCTATGCCCTGATCGGCGAGTTCATGCACCATTTTCCACAATTCGCGCCGGGAAATGGGGTCGACGCCGACTCCCGGCTCGTCAAGCAGGAGCAGGTCCGGTGTGCCCAAAAGGGCACAGGCCAGCCCGAGTTTTTGCTTCATGCCGCCCGAGAGCCGTCCGGCCAGGCGTTTCGTAAACCGTTGCAGGTCGGTGAAGGTCAGCAGCCGCTCGAAGGTTCGCGTCCGTTCCTCTCCGGTCACGTTGCGCAGATCCGCATGCAGGGTCAGGTTTTCCAAGACCGAAAGATCTTCGTAGAGGCCGAATTTTTGCGGCATGTAGCCCACCCGCAGACGGAGCTCGGGAGCGGTCAAGGGTTCCCGGCCGAGCACGGTCAGGACGCCGCTGTCCGGGCGCAGCAGTCCGGCCATGAGGCGCATCAGGGTTGTCTTGCCCGCTCCATCCGGCCCGGCGATGCCGGTGATGATCCCGGGTTCGATGGAACCCGAGATGCCGGCCAGGGCGGGCGTGTCCAGGCCGGGGAATGTTTTGCCGACGTCGACCAGGCTGACCATGGCCATGGTCACTCCGCCAGCTTTACGGTGACGGGCATGCCCTGCCTAAGCCCCTGGTCCGCGTCCAGCACGACGACCCGAAAACGATAGACCAGCGCCGTGCGCAGTTCCTCGGTTTCCACGGATTTGGGCGTGAACTCCGCCCGTGGCGAGACGTCTCCGATCTGCCCTTGGTACGGCTCGGGACGGGAGTCGGTGAAGACCAGCACCTTGCGGCCGGGGTGGACGAGGCCAAGCTGTGGTTCGGGCGCATAGGCCCGGACACGAACGGGAGAGACAAGGCTGACGGTCAGGGCCGTGCTACCGGGTTGCACGATGCTGCCCGGTTCCACGACCCGGGTCAGGGCCACGCCCGCCTCGGGCGCGGTGAGCACCGTGTCGGCGAGCTGCGTAAGGGCCTGGTGCAGAGCGGCGCGGGCGGCCCCCAGATTGGCTTCGGCCTGGCGGATCTGTTCGGGCCTTGATCCCGCCAGGAGCAGATCGAGGGCGGCTTTTGCGCTGCCCATCCTGGCCCTGGCCGTTTCGAACGTTGAGCGCGCGGTGTCGAAATCCTGTCTGGCCACTGCCCCGCTGGCGACAAGTTGCCGCTGGCGCTCGAAGATGAGGCGGGCATTGTCGTAGGTGGCCTCGGCTGCCGCAAGGTTCTTGCGGGCCTGTTCGATGTCTTCGGGACGTGCGCCGTTTCGCAGCTCCGCCAGACGGGCTGCAATGGCTCCGACCTCGGCCTCGGCCTGATCCACGGCGTTCTGAAACGGTTCCGCATCGAGCCTGGCCACGATTTCGCCCGCCCCGACCTCGTCCCCTTCCTCCTTCAAGACTTCCCGGACTTTCCCGCCGACCCTGAATCCAAGCCGAACCTCGCGGATGTCGACGTTGCCGTGAAAGACCGGGGGCGTGTTGTCGCGCGTGGCGTGCTGGGTGTGCCAGAAGTACCAGCCACCGGCGGCCGTGGCCAGGAGAAGAAAAAATACAAGGATGCGTTTCACGATGGATATTCCGGTTTGGGTTCAGTCGGGGTGTTCAGTCCGGCTACGAAGATGTCGAGATTCTCGGCCAGCATGTCGGCCACGGCGGCAGCGCGCTCGGCGTCGTATCCGTCCCAGCCCATGCGCCGAAGCAGGGTTTCCCGGGCCATGACGAAGGACTGCAACTGCCCGATGAGGGTGTGCGCCCGGAGCACGGCCCGGGGCGATTCGGGGTCGTCGCCCGTGATTCGGGCCAGGATGCGCGAGACCATGCGGTGCAGCGGTTCCACGGTGCCCTGGTAGAGAGCCTCGAAGGCGGCCGTGGGCTGGGTCTGTTCCCGGACCATGAGCATGGCGAACTGGGCGGCCTTGGCGTCGGTCAGGATGCCCATCGCGAAGCCGCGCTGGATGCGCTTGAGCAGTTCCACGGCCTGCGTGGGGTTTGTATCCGCCTCGTTCAGGGAGTCCCACGTCTGGCGGGCCTCGTGTACATGGTTGCGGAAGAAGCGCATCACCGCGTCCAGCACGGCGCCGTACAGGCCTTCCTTGCCGCCGAAATAGTAGGTGATGGCCGCGGAGTTCTGTCCCGCGATCCGGGCGATTTCACGGATGGTCACGCCATGGAGGCCCCGGTCGGCGAAGCATTGCAACCCGGCCTCAAGAAGGCTGATCCTGGCGCGGTCCGCCCGGCTTGGCGTGGGTTCGTGGAGAAGATCGATGTTCATGACGATGCGAATAAATCATCTGATTGAATTAATCAAGCGATTGATTGTTTTTTTGGGGGGATGGGCGCTGACGTTCGGAGTGAGCCAGTGCGGTCGCAATGTTGAGGAGAGGGGGGGAGTCAGTGCGGTCGCCGCGCCGCCGATGCCGGGCAAGGGCCGCCGAAACTCCCTCGCGGGCCTCGTAAGGTTTCTTTCGTCGCGAGGGGTGCGGCAGGCCTGGGTTGGACGATGGGCGACGAAGAAACCGACGATGCCTGGCTCGGTCAGACAGTCGGCGACCCTTGCCCGGCATCGGCGGCGCGGCTCGGGTGGGAGTCATGGGCGGGATATGGGCGACAAAGAAACCTTGCGATGCCTGGCTCGGTCAGACAGTCGGCGCCCCTTGCCCGACACCGGCGACACCGCTCGGGTGGGAGTTATGGGCGGGTCATGGGCTGGATATGAATGGGAATCATGCGGATGGTGTGTGTTTCCCTGAAAAAGACGTTCGGCAGGACCCGTCGCGTCGTTCTCGGGGACGGGGGGGAATACAAAACGCCCGGGAAATCCGGGCGCTTTGTTTGGTGAGAGGTCGGGGCTGGATCAGTCGAAGGCCTTGTCCACGGTCCAGACTTCCCAGACCTTGCCGACCAGGCCCGGACCAGGGCTCAGAACAGGCTTGCCGGGTCTCCAGCCGGACGGGGTGGCCTTGGTGCCCTTGCTTTCGCGCACCAGCTGGAAGGCCTGGATCTGGCGCAGGGTTTCGTTGACGTTGCGGCCCACCGGAGGGGTCAGCACCTCGTAGGCCTGCACATTCCCGTCCGGATCGATGAGAAAGCGGCCGCGCACGTCCACGCCGCCCGCTTCATCGTAGATGCCGTACATCCTGCCCACGTTGCCTCCGCCGTCGGACAGCATGGGGAAAGGCACGGTTTTCGCGGTGATCATTTTCGAAAGTTCGTCGTCGACCCACATCTTGTGCACGAACATGCTGTCCGTGCTCATGGACAGGACCTGCACTCCCAGCTTTTCAAATTCCGCGTGCTTCTCGGCGACCGCCGAGATTTCCGTCGCTCAGACAAAGGTGAAGTCACCGGGATAAAAGCACAGAACCACCCATTTTCCCAGGAATTCGGACAGCCTGACGTTGGTGAAACCGCCGTTGAAATAGGCCGGGGCCGAGAAGTCGGGGGCTTTCTTTCCTACCTGAATCATGGGGCGCGCTCCTTGGACTGGTGTTGCTGGTTGAACCGTTTCTTCCGGTGTCTGCTCGACCTCGGCTGTTGGCCTGGTGCAGCCTGCCGCCAATTCTTCTCCCATCACTGACCTCCGTGGCTAGTATTGATGATAACGATAGTTCTTTCCAGAATGGATAGCTTCACCATATTTAATTGGCATCGAAAGGACAAGGTCCTTGGCGATATTTCATCAATCAACGAGGGAAATAGTTTGGGCGTGAAATTGATGGGATAAGGAAAACGGGGGGCTCGGCGCAGTGCCGAACCCCCCGCGCGGGGACGGGTACTGAATGACTAGCTGGCGGCAGGAGCCGGGATAAGGCGCTTGTTGCCTTCCCAGATCTTTTCGGCCTTGGGGCTGACTTTGAGATACTTGAACCACTGGTGGCTGGCCATGTGCTCGGGATCCATCTGCAGTTCGCGGCTGTGCTCCATGATGGGCGGCACAAGTTCCTTGATGTCGCCGGACAGGGCCTTAGCCGTGGTGAAGGCCGCCGCCTTGATGGCGATGTCCACGGCTTTCTGGCTGAACTGCTGGGACTTGGCCAGGGTGTCCAGGGCCTTGGTCGGGTTGTGGAAGCCGACACTGTTCTCGGCGGACACGTAGTCCCAGAAGAATTGGCCCTTGCGGCACATTTCACGGGCATCGATCATGAGCTGGTCGTAATCGGCCGGTTTTTCGCCCTGGAATTCATGGGCCATGCGGATGGCTTCATGCGCCTTGACCGAGATGTCCTGGGCGGCCATGAGCTGCTGCCAGACCTTGTCCTGGGTGTAGATGACCCGCTGCTTCAGGTATTCGGGGCTCTTGTCCGTATGGCACTGGCGACAGGCCTTCATGTCCGGGTCCTTCAACGGCGAGTTCCAGTGGTGGTTGGACATCTTCTTCTTGCCGTCGAGACGGGTGTAGCTCATGTGGCAGTCGGCGCAGCTGACACCTGCCGCGCCATGTACGCCGTTGAACCAGGTCTCGTATTCGGGGTGCTGGGCCTTGAGCATGGGGGTCTTGGACACGGGGTGGACCCAGTCCACGAAGTTGCCTTCGAAACCGGGGATCGTGGTATCGCCGTGCCCCTTGTAATAGGAATAAATCTGTTCGGGGTCCTTGCCTTCGGCCCAGGGGAAGACGGGCTTCTTGGGCACACCCTGGCCAGGATCGGTGAAATAGTATTCCACGTGGCACTGGCCGCACATCAGGGCGCGCTGCTCGTTGCGGGAAAGGGTCTTGAAATCCTTGCCCTCGGCCTTCAGGTGGTCCTGCAGGGGCACGGAGTAGAGGCGCAGCTCCATGTTGGCAGGATCGTGGCAGTTGGCACAGCCGATGGTGTTGTCGTCCATGTCGACCTGCTCCCGGAACTGATTGAAATCCTTGGCCCAGAATTCGTCACCGTACTGCCCGACCCATTCGTTCATCTTGGCGGTCTTGCAATTCCAGCAGGTCGAAGGCAGCCCGGCCTTTTCGTCGTAGCGGTTCAAACGATCGATATGCAGGATGTCCTTGATGGCGTAGGTGTGGCCGCGCGCTGCCTTGTACTCGTAGCTGAACGCGTAGCCGAGCCAGAGGTTCTTCAGGTAGGGCTGGGCGTGCTTGTAGCCTTCGGGCAGGGGATTTACGTTGTCGTGCTTGTTGTAGGCGACGGATCCGCCATACTCGGTCATGATTTCGGACTCGTTGTTGCGCAGGAACGTTTCATAATGAAGCGGAAATTCAGCCTTGAAGGCGGAGTTCTTGATCTCGTCGGATTTGAGCTTGGTCTTGAATTCCGGAGCCTTTGGTTCAGTCGCTTCGGAACAGGCGCTAAGGGCCAGGGCGCAGCCCACGGCCAGCAGGGCGATAAGGGATCGGGTGTTACGCATCGGCGGCACTCCTTTTGGCTACGGGGATTTTGGGAGAATGGGGAACATGGCGGTGACAGTCGGTGCAGAACTTCTTGCTTTGCATCACGACCGTGGACGTCGTCGCGCCGTGGCATCGCTGACAGTTTTCCTGGGTCACTTCCCTGGTTTCCTCGCCCGGATGGATGAGATCCGGGATGGTTTTTGTCACCGTGGCCAGGATGTCACGGGTGCCTTCCTTGGTCTTGAACGGTATCTTGGCCGCCAGATTGTGCGGCGCATGACACTCGTTGCAGGCCAGTTCGGCGTGGACCGAGGTCTTGTGCGTAAAGGCCGCTTCCGCCATCGAATGGCAGCTGCCGCAGAAACTGGCCTGGTCCGTCGCGGTCATGGCCAGCGCCGCTCCTACCGTGACCACGATGCCCGCTATGGCCGGAGGCAAGGCGAACCGCCATCCCCGTCCGCTGGATGCATCTTTTTTTCGGGTCATACTCCCTCCTGTGAAAGGTGCTATGGGATCAACGTGAATGCCTGAACACCTCGAGTCGTTGATCCGGTGCCGACATTTGTCCAGTTGTGTGCGTCAAGTTCTGCAAATTCTTCCACAGCATAACGGGTATGCTCAAGCATATGGCGACCGAGAATGGGCCCATCCAGAGCTCGTCGG